>JADLBQ010000061.1 GCA_020847635.1 Bacteroidia bacterium | reverse complement strand
CAACCGTCATGAATTATAATCTGGCCCCAATCACCGCGCAAAGCTGCCCCCGGACCAATATATACATTTCTTCCAATAATAACATTACCGGTAACTGCTGCCAAGGGATGCACAAACGATGACTCATGCACAACAGGCTTATATCCATTAAATTCGTAAATCATACTTTTTCAAGAATTACGGCATATCCCTGTCCAACTCCAACACACATTGTAACCAATGCCAGTTTTTTATTTTGCTGCTGAAGTTCACTTGCTGCAGTCAACAGGATCCGGGCACCACTCATTCCAAGTGGATGACCAATTGCAATGGCACCCCCGTTAGGATTAATACGGGGATCTGAATCTGTCAATCCCCATTCGCGAATACAGGCCAGTGACTGAGCTGCAAATGCTTCATTGAGTTCAATCAGATCCATTTCAGCTAAAGTTTTTCCAGCTTTTTTCAATGCCTTAGCAGAAGCACTGACCGGACCAATTCCCATTATGCGTGGTTCAACACCTTCTACAGCTGAGGAAATGATTCTAGCTAATGGCTTTAGATTATATTTTCTGACAATGTCAATATCAGCCAATAACACAACACAAGCTCCATCATTCATCCCCGAAGAGTTTCCTGCGGTTACGGTTCCGCCTTTTTTAAATGCTGGTTTCAGTTTACTAAGAGTTGATACTGTGGTTTGGGGTTTTATAAACTCGTCTTGTGCAAAAACAATTGGCTCACCTTTCAATTGGGGAATGGTAACCGGAATAATCTCCTGAGCAAGCCGGTTTGAATGCAGAGCTGCAGCTGCCTTTTGTTGTGACCAGCATGCAAACTGGTCCTGGTCTGTTCGTGAAATGTGATACCTCTCAACAAGGTTCTCAGCAGTTTCGCCCATGGAGTCTGTTCCATAAACTTCATGCATTCTTGGGTTTATGAATCTCCAGCCAAAAGTAGAGTCAAACAGCTGTGAATCTCTGCCGAATGCTGTCGAAGGCTTAGACATGACATAAGGAGCACGGGTCATACTTTCCACTCCACCGGCAATAACCAATGATCCGTCACCGGAGGCTATCATACGGGATCCGTTAATGATGGCAGCCATTCCTGAAGCGCACAGGCGGTTAACCGTTTCACCCGGAACCCGTTTGTCTAATCCAGCCATCAAGGATGCCATTCGTGCAAGATTCCGGTTATCCTCGCCTGCCTGATTAGCACATCCCAAAATCACATCATCGGTCTGATTAAAATCGACCGCAGGATTTCTTTTTATCAGTTCCTGAATGACAAGTACTGCAAGATCATCGGTTCTGACTTTAGACAAGCTGCCGTTTAAGGAACCAACAGGAGTTCTGATTCCTTCAACAATAAATACATCTTTCATCATTTTTTATTCAATCCAGGTTTTACCGGTACGGTAAACGGTTCCTCTGAAAACAGCTACTACTTCGTTTTTTTCATTTTTAATATCCACATCATAAACAGCTGTACGGTTTCCCTTATAAACTTCCTTTGCTTCAGCTGTAATCAGGTCATTTTCTTTTACCGGTAATACGTGTGAAATTGAAGTTTCAACTGAAACGCATTTTATTCCATACGAATTGGCAGCAAAAGCCAGGGCACTGTCTGATAATGAATAAGCAATTCCCCCGTGAGCGATCTTAAAACCATTCAGCATTGAGGGTAATATTCTCATTCTCAAGCAACAATAACCTTCCCGGATATGTACCAACTCAATTCCCATCCACTTGCTAAATGGATCATTATCATACATGAGCTTGAATATCTGGTAAGCACTCGTTGAACTCATAATTTTGACAGGCAACAAAAGTTCAATTTTTTTTTAAAATAATTTTGTCAATTAAATTATTCTTTTAACATTTGCAGGGTAGATACCAAAATAAGGCAGATCCCTTACTGCCGCGGTATCGGTTAGTTTACCTGATTTAGTTTGGTTTTAGAACCAGCAAACTAACTTAAATTCTCATATTTTATTAATCTGATTTCTCAGGAATGGAAATGGCTTTTGCTGTTTTTGTTCCGAAAGATAATCCCTAAATCAATTTATGTCTATCATTAAAAATTACTAAAATGGAAAGCAAATCAACCCAAACAGCAGTAATGACTGCTCAACCCCAGGAACTGAAAAGCAAACATGCACAGGCCTTAGAAACCATTGGCCTGATTGTAGAGAAGCTGATTCCACTTGGGATAACGCATCAATCCCCTGAAGATGAATTCCTGGATGGAAGATTAGTTCATATCAAAGGGAAGGAAATGGTCAATTTCAGTTCATGCAGTTACCTTGGGTTAGAAACCGATGAACGCCTGAAGGAGGGTGCAATAGATGCCATCAGACGGTATGGCACTTACTTTTCTTCTTCCAGAGCTTATCTAACTACCCGGCATTATGCCGAGCTCGAAGGATTGCTTGAGCAAATTTTTGAAAAGCCAGTTCTGCTGGGTACTTCAACCATGTTAGGACATATTTCAAATATTCCGGTGATTGTCGGAGATAATGATGCTGTCATTCTTGATCACAGTGTTCATGCTTCCGTTCAGACCTGTTGTGAAATGCTGAAGGCAAGACAGATTCCTGTTGAGATGATTCGCCATTCAAATATGGAAATGCTCGAAGACAAGATTAAGAAATATAAAGATAAACATGAAAAGGTATGGTATTTTGCAGATGGTGTTTATTCGATGCATGGAGATTTGCTGCCTGTGAAAGAAGTTTATGAACTGATGGATCAATATGAGAATTTTTACCTCTATGCCGATGATGTTCATGGCATGGGCTGGACAGGCAAACATGGGTCGGGTTCTGTTCGTGCACAAGCACCCCATCATCCGAAACTTTATCTGGCAACAGGATTGTCAAAATCATTTGCTGCATTTGGCGGAGTACTGGTTTATCCGGATGAGAAAATGAGAAATATTGTAAAGTATTTCGGAAAGACCATGACTTTCTGTGCTCCTGTTCAGCCACCCAATCTGGGTGCTGCAGTTGCATCTGCTAAAATTCATCTCTCTCCTGAGATTCATATTCTTCACCAGCGGTTACGGAATAAAATTAAGTTGTTTAAATCGCTGGCAAAAGCTTATGAGCTTCCGCTTTATTCAGAAGAAATGACTCCTGTAAACTTTATTTGTATGGGTAAGCCCGAAGCAGGATATTACATGGTCCAGGAATTAATGAACCGTGGATTTTATGTTAGCATTTCCTGTTACCCGAGTGTACCATATAATCAGACCGGAATCAGAGTCCCGGTTACATTACATCATACCGACTCGGATATTGAAGACGTTGTTAAGGCAATTGCTGAAATCTTACCCAGGGCCCTTGAAATTTCGGGATTTTCATTGAAGGATATTTATCGGGCATTCAAATTAAGGCAGCCTGTTATTGAGGTTTGACAGCAATTATCAGGGGGGGGATAATGGTTAAAAATTCAAACTTGTAAATATGCAGGAGATTTAAATAATTTTCTCACCTTTACAGTTGAAATGGAAGCCAAACCAATTAGTATTCTTCATATTGAAGATGATGTGGTTGATGCCATGGTAATGGAGCGGGCATTGAAGAAGTTAGATCTAAATTACAAATTATTCAAGGCCACAAACGGAATTGAAGCACTTGAAATGCTTCGGGGTGAAAATGGTAAAGCAAAAATAGACCCATTACCCAAGATTATACTGCTTGATTTGAATATGCCTAAGATGAATGGCATTGAATTTCTGAAGGAATTGCGGGCTGACCCTAAACTCAGGCATATTGCTGTTTTTGTGATGACCACCTCAAGTGATGAACAAGACCGTACCGAAGCTCATAATTTCAATGTAGCCGGTTATATGATCAAGCCGTTATCCCTTGAGAGCTATACAAGCATCATTTCGGTCTTAAATGCATATTGGAAAATTACTGACCTGGGCAGTCCCGACTGAAAACCGGAAGAGCTCCTGTAACTCAAATTTCTTTATTTTCGTAAAATGATTTGCAGTTTATACTGCAAACCATAGAACCATGCTACAGAAAATCAAAGATTTCTTTACTCTGAAGTCTTTTTATCTGACTTTAAACGAAAATGATCTTGTTTCAAAGCAAAGATTCCGGTTATTTAAAATAACAACAACCTTCTCGCTGATTGTTTTCATAGCATTCTTATATCAGGCACTTATTGTATTAACCGATCATATTACCACTCTGGTTGCAATTTCTGCATTATTTACATTATTGTTTGTAAACTACTTTTCGCTTTTAGTTCATAAAAGTCAAAAGATTGCCTATTTAAGCCTAGTTCTGATACTTTTCCTGCTACTTCATATCGTAACTTATTATCAGGGAGGAGTCAGAAATTCAGGAATGTTTTACCTGGCAGGAATTATTCTGACGGCCTATATGCTTCTGGGGAACAAGGGTGGCAAGCTCATGGCTATACTTTCAGTTTTTCATATTACCTGGTTTTATTTTGTAAACCGAAATACCCATTGGGTTAGCTATGAGCTAATTGGAGATGATGCATCATTAATTGATATGGACTTTCTTTTAACCGCCATTATCAGTATTCTGGTTGTAACTGCTCAGTCAAATTATATTGAAAAAACTAAAAATGCAATTATCAAGGATATTCTTGAGAAGAAAGAAGAAGTGAATAAACTGTCACTGGTAGCGTCAAAAACCAATAACGGGGTTATTATTACCAATGCGTTGGGAATTGCAGAATATGTCAATGATGGATTTGTCAGGCTGATGGGATATACTGACTCTGAAATCATCGGTCGGAAGCCTTCCGATTTATTGCATGGCGAGGAGACTGATAGTCAGGAGGTGAAGAAGGTGGATGAAACATTAAAAAGGGGGGAAAGCATTACCACAGAAATTATAAAATACCGGAAAGACGGAAGTAAAATATGGATTCAGGAAAGCATTACACCCATTATTGAAAACGGAAGCATTCAAAAGTACATTTTCATAGAAAGCGACATCACCCAGAGAAAGCAAGCTGAGCTCCAGTTGAATGAATATATGGTAAACCTGGAGCGAACAAACCGTGAGTTGGATAAGTTTGCTTATGTGGTTTCACATGATCTGAAAGCACCCTTGAGAGCAATTGGGAACCTGACTGAGTGGATTGAAGAAGACCTGGGCAAGGATACCCCGGAAACAGTCTTAAACAACTTTGAGATTATTAAAAGCCGGGTTATACGCATGGAGGCGCTCATAAATGGAATTCTTGAATATTCAAAGGCATCAAGAAAGGACGCAGTCCAGGAAACATTTGCTGTAGCCTCGGTTATCAAAGATACCTTTGATTTAATTGGAGCCCCCAAAAACTGCAAGCTTGACATTGGAAAGAATATGCCGGTGATAACAACTGAAAAGATCAAGCTTCAACAAGTCTTCCTCAATTTATTAAATAATGCTGTAAAGTTTAATGACAAGCAAAACAAACTGATTGAGGTGAGTGTGGAAGAATTAAAAAGTTTTTGGCATTTTAAGATCAGAGATAACGGGCCAGGGATTGAGAAGAAATTCCATGAAAGGATCTTTGTCATTTTTCAGACATTGAATGCCCGTGATGAAGTTGAAAGTACAGGAATCGGGCTGTCCATCGTTCGGAAAATTGTTGAGGAAATGGGAGGTCAGATCTGGCTGGAATCTGAAACAGGAAAGGGAAGCACATTTGAATTTACCTGGCCAAAGACAACTGTAAGAAACTTACGACATAAGACAAATCCAACCGTTGTTACGGCTTAGATTTGGTAATGAAACTGGGTATGAAATCAAAACAGAAAGTTGAGACAATAATCAGGCTTATAAACGATCTGGATGCTGTTGAGCGCGATCAGTTAACTGGCCAGTTGCTTCCACTGTTACTTCTGAAGCCCGAAACCATTCAGCAAAAGGATCAGCTACCTGCAGTTCCACATGCAAAAATTGAGACGCTTCGGGAAGTTTCGCTTCATCTTAAAAAGCTAAACCATATTTTAGGAGACAATACCTCAACACTTTTTTAGAGTTAATTAAAAAATGTTTTGTTCGATTCAGCCATTTTCCTAAGCAAGACAGAAGGACGGTAACGTTCCTCGTTATACCATTCTTTTAGTTTCAGCAGTTCATCAACTACTTTGTCAATTCCGATTTCATCTGCCCATTTCAATAAACCTTTCGGATAATTTACTCCGGAAGTCATTGCAATTTCAATATCATCTTTTGAAGCAATCCTGAGATATAAGGCATCAGCAGCTTCATTAATCAACATTACTAAAATCCGGAGAACAATTTTTCTGAGTAACTGGATGTTGTCAGATGGTGGAGGAACAACAGCTGTTTGGTCAACATACTTGTAAAATCCCTCTCCGGTTTTATAACCAAGCATTCCGGCTTCAGCTAACCTTCTTTGTGTTTGAGAAGGCTTGTATCGCGGATCATAGAACAGTTGCTTCCAGACGGTCTCAGTCACGGTATAGTTTACATCATTTCCAATAAAGTCCATCAGTTCAAAAGGCCCCATTTTAAATCCGGCAAGTGACTTCATTGCATGATCAATAGTTGAAGCAGAGGCAATGCCTTCTTCTAGAATCCGGATGGCTTCACCATAAAACGGACGGGCAATCCGGTTAACAATAAATCCGGGTGTGTCTTTTGCCTGTACAGTTAATTTGTTCCATGACCGGATAAGTCCGGTTGACTCATGGAGTACCGATTCTTCAGTTCTGATCCCGGGAATGATTTCAACTAACTTCATCAGAACCGGAGGATTGAAGAAATGAGTACCCAATACACGCGATGGGTGAGGACATCCGGACGATAGGGCTGCAATTGAAAGCGAAGAAGTGTTTGAAGCAAGTATACAATTCGTCCCTGTAACACGCTGGACTTCACTCAACAGTGATTTTTTTATAGCCAGGTTTTCAATAACTGCCTCAATGAAGAAAGCTGTTCCGGCAAACTCATTAAGTTTCTGTGCAGGCTTAATTCTTTCTAAGACTTCATCAGCAGATTCTTTCAACCTGCCTTTAGCAGCCAGTTTCTGAAGAGAAGTTTTAATCATGCTTAACGCATTTCCGATTGTCTGCTGCTGAGTGTCATATAAAATTACCTGGTGACCTGCACTCGCAGCAACCTGAGCAATTCCGCTTCCCATGGCTCCGGCACCGGCAACTCCAATTGTTATTTTAGTCATTTTATTTTCCGGTAAACTGAGGCTTTCGCTTTTCCATAAAAGCATTTACGCCTTCTTTAAAATCAAAGGTAGCCGTTGCTTTCACCTGAAATTCGCCTTCGTCATTGAGTTGTTGCTCCAGGGCTTGGGTTGCAGATCGGTTAAACAGCATTTTTGTATATGCCAGTCCGGTAGTAGGCATGGAAGCCATTTGCTTTGCAAAGGAAATGGCTTCTTCAAGCAATTTTTCGTCATCATAAACTTTGTACACCATTCCCATGGCCTTTGCTTCATCAGCTGATACTTTATCACCCGTCATACATAATGCCAGTGCACGATGCCACCCAACCAGTCGGGGCAGAATAAAAGTACCGCCACTATCCGGAATCAATCCGATTTTGCTGAAGGCCTGAATAAAGGTTGCTGATTTACCTGCAAGAACAATGTCACAGGCTAATGCAATGTTTGCTCCGGCTCCGGCAGCAACTCCGTTAACAGCTGCGATTACAGGTTTGGGAGCGTTCCTGATTTTCAGAATAACCGGATTGTAATGTTCTTCAACAATTTTTTTTATACCTGGTCCTCCCGGATCAATAGCTTCGCTTAAGTCCTGTCCTGAACAGAAGGCTTTTCCTTCACCGGTAATCAGCAAAGAACGGACAGGCTCATGTTTAACGGCTTCATCAATGGCCTGTTGTAATTCAACTGACATTTCACGGATGAAGGAATTATATTTTTCGGTTCGGTTTAATTTTATAATGGCAACCGGCCCTTGAATATCGGATAAGATGTATTTCATGGCTCAAAGATTAAAATCCTTTCTAAGTTTTAGTGGCATTTAAACTCTTCAAAGGGCTGATGGCATGCGTTGCAATAGTGCAGTGCTTTACAAGCCGTAGAACCAAAGGCACTTGTAAGTCTGGTTTGGTTACTTCCGCAGAAAGGACAAGTTACGGGTTTATATTTCCCACTCAGCATTCCTTCAAGATGGGAAGAAGTTGATTGGGATGGTGGAGCAATACCGTAAGTACGGAGTTTTTCTTTTGCCTGATCCGTCATCCAGTCAGTAGTCCAGGCAGGTGAATGAACAGTAACGATTTTATAGTTTGAAATGCCATTTTTATCCAGCATGCATCGAATGTCTTCAGCCATAGTATTCATAGCAGGGCATCCACTGTAGGTTGGAGTAATGATAATTTCAAAGATTCCGTCAACCTCTTTAATTTCTCTCAGTACACCCAGTTCTTCCAGGCTCAAAACAGGGATCTCCGGATCTTTAACATCGGAAAGAAGCAGCCTGATTGAGTCGGGAGAATGTTTCTGAATTACTGAGTTCGACATTTTCAATTACCATTTTGCATCCGGGTAAGCACGTTGCAGGAACTGCATATCTGATAGAATATGTCCCAGGTGTTCAGTATGAAGACCAGCTTTACCTCCCAGTCGTAAAGCATTGTTGGCCTGAGGAAGTTTCAGTGTTGCCTGGGTAATGACTGCCGCAATATCGTGTGACCAGTTGGTTTTGAGGTCAGCCAGTGAAGGAATCAGTTTTTCTTGAACCAAGATTTTTTCAGATTCTGAGACCTCGAAAAGATCATCCGTATATAAGGCAAGTTCATTCAGTGCCTTCTGCATGCGCTCCTTGCTTTCAATGGTTCCGTCACCCAGTCTGATCACCCAATCTGCTGCATGCCTACAATGGTAGATGACTTCTTTCAGTGATTTTTCAGCAAAAGCTTTAAGGGAAGGATCTTTTGAATTTGATAATACAGTGAACAGGTTTTTCATGTAGAATCCCAGCAGGAATATTTTTCCCATAGTAAAGGCAAAATCACCATTGGGCAGTTCAGCAATCAATACATTTCTGAAATCCCATGCATCGCGGTGGAAGGATAATTTATCCTCATCCCTGTGTTTATTTTCGGTTTGCCCTGCATAGGTTAGTATCATCCTGGCCTGACCGATTAAATCAAGTGAAATATTGGTTAATGCTATATCCTCTTCCAGAATGGGAGCATGCCCGCACCATTCAGCCAAACGTTGACCGTGGATAAGGGAAGTGTCACCAATTTGGAGACAAAAATCAACTAATGCTTCTTGTTTTGTCATATCTGTTTTATTCCTGCCGGAGTTTTATAAAAATTAGGATGGCGATAAGCTTTGTCATTTGCCGGGTCAAAAAACGGGCCCTGATCTTCTGGTGTTGAAGCCGTAATTGATTCGGAAGGAACAACCCAGATGTTAACCGCTTCATTCCTTCTGGCATAAACATCACGGGCATTAAGCAATGCCATTTCGTTATCCGATGCACGCAGACTTCCGGCATGCTCAAAGGAAGCACCGGCCTTTTCCTGAGTAAATACTTCCCATAATTTCAATTGGGTATCATTGTTAGTTGCCATCTTTTTATTTATTATCAGAGTCAATAAATTATGTGAATAAATTATAAATCAGTTAAAGTGTTTGGCTGCATAAGCTTCTACAGCTTCACGAACCCATTTACCGTCTTTATGAGCTTTCGTGCGGGCTTTCATCCGTTCGTGGTTACATGGACCATTTCCCCGGATTACCGAGTAAAATTCATCCCAGTTGATTTGACCAAATTCATAATGTCGTGTTTTTTCATTGTATTTCAACTCCGGATCAGGAATTTTTATGCCGATTGCATCAGCCTGCGGAACAGTACGGTCAATAAACCGTTGACGGAGATCATCATTCGAATGGAGCTTGACTTTCCATTTCATCAAATCGGCACTGTTAGGAGAATCTTTATCAGTTGGTCCAAACATCATGAGCGAAGGCCACCACCAGCGGTTAACGGCATCCTGGGCCATTTTCTTCTGGACTTCGGTTCCCTGCATCATCCGCGCCAAAATCTGGTAACCTTGTTTATTGTGGAAATTTTCTTCTTTACAAATTCTGATCATAGCACGGCTATAAGGCCCGTAAGAACACTTTGCCAGGGCGGTCTGATTAACAATAGCAGCACCGTCAACCAGCCATCCGATTGCTCCCATATCTGCCCAGGTCAGGGTGGGATAATTAAAAATAGAGGAGTATTTGGCTTTGCCTTCATGTAACTGGTCAATCAACTCTTTACGATCCACTCCAAGCGTTTCGGTAGCTGAATAGATATAAAGTGCATGTCCGGCTTCATCCTGAACTTTGGCAAGCAAAACGAGTTTTCGTTCAAGACTCGGAGCCCGGGTAATCCAGTTTCCTTCGGGCAACATTCCCACTACTTCACTATGAGCATGCTGGGACATCATTCGGATCAATTGATTCCGATACCGTTCGGGCATCCAGTCTTTTGGTTCAATTACCTGACCATTGGCTAATTTTTGATCAAAAGCTTGTTCTTTACTGATGGTTTCTGACATAATAACAGGGATTTTACAGTACAAATGTAAATAAAAGCGAAAAATCAGGATTGTATCATCCTGCACTGAAACGCTGATTTCTCAGTTACAAAATGCTTGAATGATTGAATGGATAACAATTGCCTTTAATTAAAACAGATTAAGGAATGAATACTTAAATTGCTGGACCTGTTCGGAAAAGGTTTCAGGCATGCACACCTTGCATAATTTCTTCAATTTCTTCGGCTTCGATTGGTATATCGGCCATCAGGTCTGTCTGACCCTTATCTGTAATCAGAAAGTCATTTTCAATTCGGATTCCCAGATTTTCCTCAGGAATATAAATACCCGGTTCACAGGTAAATACCATTCCTGCCTGCATGGGCGAATACCGGTCTCCGATATCGTGAACATCAAGCCCAAGAAAATGTGAAGTACCGTGCATGAAATATTTTTTGTAGGCTGGCCATGCAGGGTTTTGATTTTTGATATCCTCTTTGGTAATGAGTTTAAGTTTAAGCAGCTCTTCTTCCATCAGTTTACCAACTTCAATATGATATTTCTCAAGAGTATTGCCGGGAACAAGCATTTTTGAAGCCAAACGCTTAACATTAAGAACGGAATCATAAACTTCACGCTGGCGCTTGGTAAATTTTCCGTTCACTGGAATTGCTCGGGTCATGTCAGCAGCATAGTTGGCATAATCTGCACCAAAGTCAAGAAGAATGACATCTCCGTCTTTACATTTCTGGTTATTCTCATTGTAATGTAAGACACAGGCAGCCGGGCCCGATGCAATAATAGGGAAGTAGGCATGGCCGTTGGCACGGTTCCGGATAAACTCATGGGTGATCTCGGCTTCAATCTCATATTCCATCACACCGGGTTTAACAAACCTGAGTACTCGTTCAAATGCTTTACGGGTAATGTTACAGGCAGTCTTCATTGCTTTTATTTCATCTTCTGATTTAATTACACGAAGCTGCGCCATCAGCGGGCCGCTGCGCTGATAAGTATGCCCGGGATATTTCTTTTTCCATTCTTTGGCAAACCGCAGGTCACGGTACGGAACATACCATGAACAACGGTCATTTTCATTCAGGTTAAGATAAACAGACTGACAATGATTCATCAGAAGCGTCATGATTGAGTCAAATTCTTCATTCCACAAGACCGTTTGAATTCCTGACTGCTGTCTTGCTTCTTCAACGGTGAGTTTATGACCTTCCCAAATGGCAATGGTTTCATTGGTTTTACGTAGAAACAAGATCTCACGGTACTGAGGCAGCGGAGCATCAGGGAAAATAATCAATGTACTTAATTCCTGGTCAATCCCGGAAAGCCAGAGTAAGTCGGAATTTTGCCGGAACGGGAAAGTCTGGTCACCATTGGAAGGCATCTCATCATTAGAGTTGAAGATGGCCAATGCTCCGGGTTGCATCAGCGCTGTAAATCGTTTGCGGTTTTCAATGTATCGATTGCACGGAAGTGGAATATATCTCATGGGTTTTGAATTTTTGGGTTTCAAAATTAACTATTTGAATAGAAAGCTGTTTAACAAACTAACGATGATATAATCAGTAAAGTTTACATTTGCACTGAAAAGTGAATTGAATTATGAATATAGCTAAGATCTCAACGAAATCAATTTTTGTAATTACGCTTATTGTTATTGCTGCAGTCAGCAGACTGATTCCGCATGAGCCCAACTTTACCCCATTAGGTGCTATTGCATTGTTTTCAGGTGTTTTTATTGCACGTAAGCAATTAGCGTTAATTATTCCTTTGGCCGCAATCCTGGTGAGTGATATTTTGCTGGAAGTAACCAGTGGTCATGGATTTCATAACACAATGATTTTTGTTTACAGCTCAGTTATTTTGATTACCCTGTTAGGACAAATTCTTCGTAAACGGTTGAACGGATATACGCTCCTAGGCTCGTCACTTGCAGGATCAGTCCTGTTTTTCCTAGTTACAAATTTTGGTGTATGGGTAATGGGCCAGGGATTTTATCCAATGACCTGGACCGGGCTTACTGAGTGTTACCTTGCCGGAATTCCGTTTTTCAGAACTACCGTTGTTAGTGACTTGTTTTATAATGCAGTTTTATTCGGAAGTTTTGCTTTGGTGAAATGGAAGTTTCCGAGACTGGTAATGAACTGAAGCCAATCATTGTTTATGATGGGCAGTGCAGCTTCTGCAAAATCTGTATCCGTTGGGTGAAGAGGTATGCCCCTGAGAATAGATTCCGGTACATTAATTACTACTCTTCAGATCCGTCTTTTCAAAACTGGCTTTTAAGTAATGGAATAACTGATTTTAATTCTGTTATTTATATTGAAAGACAGTCTTTCTTTATCAAAAGTGACGCAGTACTGGAGATTCTAAGGAAACTGTCTTTTCCCTGGAAGGGATTATCAATTTTACGGTTTATTCCGCCAGGTATCAGAGATTATATTTATGACCGAATTGCCCTGAACAGGAGCTGTACCGTTTTTTCTGAAAGAAAGATTTAACAAAGCATCAATTTAAACCAATCAAAGCAAGCCGGAAAGCATACCGGGTTGAAGTAGTTCTTTCAAAAGCCATTACGTAATCACAGCGAATGAATCCAAGTTTCGAAATCCCGACCGAGAGTTCGTAGTGATTGTTTCGCCCGCGGACATTTAAGTAATGGAAGGATACAATTTCTTCAAGTTTTAGTTTGCGCAGAACCGGAATTTTATTCAAGATAAATCCTTTGAAGTTATGCTGAGCATGAAACTCTGCAAATCGGTCACGGGTACTGTTTGAATAGTAATCCAGTAGGTCAAATCTGCGAAGACTGAATTTCGAGAAAAATGTAAGATTGGCATTGAAGTGCCGGTAGTCTGGCAGGTAAATATTTTTCACAGTAAAGAACTTACCGCCAACTGCTTCCAGTTCTGATGTTCCTAACAAGCCAACCGTGAATGAATGAGAAATACCAAGAAAGGCCAGCTGAAAGTCAGAAAAACGCAAACCCAGGTTCCATGCTTTTTGATATTCTAGGAAAAATACAGGTAGTTTTTGGTTTATTACGATTTTGGAATAGGGGCGTTCAAGGTAACTCTGACCGGGCTTTAGAGTTAGCTTGAATTTTGAGAGCAAAGCAGCATGATCTTCCATTTTCGAAGCAGGGCTTCCTGTTAGAGTTGGATTGTTGGGTGTAACATCCCGTTTTGACTCATTAATAAATGAATAGCTGGTAGAGTTTTCGAGCCGTTTTCGTTCATGAAATTCAACGGTTGCATTTGCAAAAATTCCGTTTGTTACTTCACTTTTCCATCCGGACCTTCCGAAACGGCTGAGATAAAGTTTCATGTAATTCTTACCTCCAAAT
>JADLBQ010000060.1 GCA_020847635.1 Bacteroidia bacterium | reverse complement strand
GTTTATCTTCAGAATTCACGCTCCGGTCCTGAACAGGCGTTAATGCTAAACGAGAAGGAATACCAGCAAATAAAAAACAAACTGGTTTACTTGTCTTCACAATGGCATAAGCCACATTTACAAAGTGAGTTGTTTGCAGTATTTGCAGCATACGAAAAACTGGGTGAGAGTCAGGAGAAGGTAATGAAGTTACTAGCCGCATTTGATGATTACAACGATCCGTCAAAAAAATTTTCTGCTGAAGAGATTCTGGAGTCACAAATTATTCCAATCGCTGAAAGCATCGTTACCCGGTTACAATCCATTGTGCTGGATAAGCAGTTAGAAACATCCATTGCCCAGAATAACCTAAAGATTACACTATCAGCGTTATTAGTGGCTGTGGTGGGATTATCCTCACTGATTATCGTTTCCATTCTAGCTGTGTTTCTATTTATGTCATCATCCATATTAGGCCCGATGATGAATATGCGTGAAGTCATCTTAAAAATGAGCAGAGGTGAATTCCCAAATCTTAATTTCAGGGTTCCCAAGAATGCAGTTGGTGAAACTATAGATGCACTGAGCCTGCTTCTAGGAAACATGAAGCGAACTGCTGAATTTGCCAGAAAAGTCGGTAATGGTGATTTTGATTCAACGTTTGAGCCTTTAAGTGAAAATGATGTACAGGGGAAAGCACTATTAGAAATGAGAACCCACCTGAAAACAATTTATAAAACCGAGATGTCAAGAAACTGGGTGGCTGAAGGACTGGCTAATATTACAGCAGATATTCATAAGAATTCCGACAGCATTGAAAAGTTAATCAGTGACTTTTCAATGATATTATCACGTTATATCGGGGTTTCTCAGACTGCTGTGTTTCTCTCAGAAAAAGATGAAGCCGGGCAAGTAACGTTAAAAAAAACCGGCAGCTTTCACATGAACGAGCTTGAAAATTATAATTACAAACCCGGTGAGGGGCTCGTTGGACAATGTTTTTTATCAGCCGAAAAAATCAGAATTTCATCACCTGACAGCAAAACCTTCTTAGCAAAGTCCGGGTTACTTGAAATCAGTCCATACGAAGTCGTTTTTCTGCCCCTGGTGGCTTCTGGAAGGAAACTTGGTGTACTTGAGATTGTCTTATTTGAAGAAATCTCCGAACAGGCGTATGAGCTATTGTTACGCATTACTGAACCACTGGCAATGGCACTATTCGGAGTACAAACCAATATCATGACCCGTAAACTGCTGGAAGAAACCCTCAAGCAGGCTCAGGAGCTGGAAAACCAGAAACAGGAGTTACGTTGTGTTAATGATGATTTACTTAAGAAATCAAAGGAGCTAGGACTCTCACAGGAAGAGCTGGAAAAGCAGCAGGAAGAACTCAAGCAGATGAACCTTGAACTCGAAATGAAAGCTCATCTGTTACAAGAACAAAATATTTCAATTGAAAATGCTAGGCAGGCACTTTCCATTAAGGCTCAAGAGTTAGAAAAAGGCAGTAAATACAAATCTGATTTTCTGGCAAACATGTCACACGAATTAAGGACTCCTTTAAACAGTGTACTGATTCTGGCACGTATTCTTTCTGAAAACAAAAGCGGAAATTTAACTAACAAACAGATCGAACATGCGAAAGTGATTCATAAATCTGGAAGTGATTTGCTGCTGCTGATTAACGAAATCCTTGATCTTTCAAAAATTGAAGCCGGCCGGATGGAAATGAATGTTGAAAAAGTTCCGTTAGATGAATTGATTGCTGATCAGCAGGCACTGTTCTCGGTTATGGCTGCTGATAAAAAGATTCAGTTTAAAATTGAAAAAGAACAAGGTTTACCGGAGAGTATCGGAACCGATAAAATACGGCTGGAGCAGATCTTAAAAAACCTATTGTCAAATGCAATCAAATTTACACCGGCTGAAGGAAAAGTTACCCTTAAAATCGAACTTGCATCCCGGGATTCTATTTATAATAATGAAAATTTATACAAAGCTGAATCAGTTATTGCCTTTCATGTTTCTGATACCGGAATTGGGATTCCTGAAGATAAACAGAAAATCGTTTTTGAAGCTTTTAAACAAGCAGATGGCTCAACCAGCCGCAAATTCGGAGGTACCGGATTAGGCCTTACCATCAGCCGGGAATTAAGTCGGTTACTTGAAGGTGAACTCTCTCTTTATAGCGTGGAGGGGTCGGGAAGTACCTTTTCATTATTTCTTCCCTGTTGTAAAGAGCGGATTAAACAATTACAAAAAGGGCATTCTGAACCGTATGAAACCAAAAGCAATCACGATAAGCCGCACAATCCTATTGACCCAGCTGAATATAGCCCATCAGAAATTCCTGATGACCGAAATAACATCTCTCAAGGTGATTGTACGGTTTTAATTATTGAGGATGACATTCCGTTTCTGAGAATTCTGACTGACACAGCCCATGAAGCCGGATATAAAGTTATTTCAGCAATTCAGGGTGATAGGGGGTTGGATCTTGCCAGCCATTTTAAACCTGATAAAATTATTCTGGATCTGCAACTGCCAGTTATGGATGGCTGGAATGTTTTGAAGAAACTGAAAAGTGATCCTGCTATCAGGTCTATTCCGGTTTATATCATTTCAGCATTAAACAAAAAACCTCTTGCTATGCAGATGGGTGCATCCGGTTTTATTTTAAAACCCGCATCAAAAGAAGATATTGTTACAATTTTTAATCATATGGCTAAAGCAGAAGTGGTTCAAACTGCAGTTGAAGCAGATGCGAATTCCACCTCCCACCATGCAGGCAATCAGTTATATTCAGGCTCTTCTGAAACCAGCCCACCGGTTCTTGATGCTTTAAGCCATGCCTTGAAGGGTAAAAAAGTACTTCTAGCTGATGATGACATGAGGAATATTTATTCCCTCTCTGCCGTTCTTTCAGCAGAAGGAATGGAAGTAATTACCGTTTTTGACGGTAAACAAGCCGTTGATTCACTGCTTTCGGGAACTCATGCCGACATTGTATTAATGGATATTATGATGCCGGTTATGGATGGATATACAGCCATTCAGGAGATTCGTAACCACACTGATTTCCGGAATCTTCCAATCATTGCTCTTACAGCGCAGGCAATGAAAGAAGACCGGCAGAAATGCCTGGATGCAGGTGCTTCCGATTATATGGCTAAACCGATTAACACAGAACATTTGCTTTCGCTCATGGGAGCATGGCTTTTTAAATAAAAAATTATGATGCAATTGACAAAAGCAATTACAACGGATAAGACAACAATTTTAATTGTAGATGACCGGCAGGAAAATATCCTGACACTTGAGAATATCATTGAATCGGATCACCGGATTATTCGAACCGCTCTTTCGGGAAATGAAGCTTTAAAAATTGTAATGAAGCAACCTGTTGATCTGATGCTGATGGATGTTCAGATGCCCGAAATGGATGGATATGAAGTTGCTGACTTAATGAGATTGAATCCGCGAACCAGCCATATTCCGATTGTTTTTGTATCGGCTGCATCTAG
>JADLBQ010000059.1 GCA_020847635.1 Bacteroidia bacterium | reverse complement strand
TTGATGTAACCTGGGGAGCAGGAACGGCAACGGTTATTGTTACAGCACTGAACGGTTGTGGACAAAGCGGATCACGCACACTGTCGTACACACCTGGTTGTAGGCTGTCAGGAGAACCAGTAGTAGAATCCGATCTTACTTCGCTGACGGTCTATCCGAATCCGGCAAACAATCATGTTACTGTAGCATTTAATGCAGCCGAGAGCGGAAAATATGTTATTAACCTAATGGATGTAACCGGAAGGGGAGTAGCAGCAACGGTAGTAAATGCACAGGCAGGTATTAATGCGGTTGAGTTCAACCTGGATACGTATGCCAAAGGCATGTACATGATCGAATTACGTTCGGGCAATAGTGTAGAAAAGACCAAACTGGTGATTGAATAAGAATTGCTCTGAATGAGTTATTACGAATCCCCGCAATATTGCGGGGATTCGTTTTTTTATTCAGATTCTGTCTTAGTAATTTGTTCATCATTTTATAACATACTGCTTAAAGAAACCTGTTCATTGTTTCTTTGCTTGAAATAACCATCTTTGAGCTGTGAAAATGCTTGAAGACTTAAAATGGTTCAGTGTATTGATCCCATTCGTTTGGTTATCATGTAATAATAAGCCAACTGATGAAAGAATACCTGAAGTTACTGAAGCATTCAAACAACTTGATTTACCTCAGGTTAATGCTGACAGTGCTTTTGAATTTGTAAGAAAGCAGGTTGATTTTGGACCGAGGGTGCCGGGTACCGCTGCCCATGCAGCTTGTGCAAGCTGGATTGAAGGAAAGATGCAGTCTTATCAGCTCGAAACAATGATTCAGCATGGAATGGTGACCACTTATGATGGGAAACAATTTGATTTAAAAAACATTATCTCAACTTACCGCCCGGAGCTGAAAAGGAGAATACTGCTTTGTGCACATTGGGATACAAGACCATTTGCAGACCGTGATGACGATAACTCCGATAAAACCTTTGATGGAGCCAATGACGGAGCCAGTGGGGTTGCTGTTCTGATTGAAGTTGCACGGCTGATCGGGCAGACAAAACCGGAAATTGGGGTAGATTTCATTTTTTTTGACCTGGAAGATTACGGTGATGCACAAGGACAAACAGAAAACTCATGGTGTCTTGGAGCACAGTATTGGGCTAAGAACAAGCATGTAGCGGGCTATAATCCGATATATGGAATCCTGTTGGATATGGTTGGAGGGCATAATCCTGTATTCCCAAAAGAAGGTACATCTATGAAATATGCTTCCGGAATCGTCAATAAGGTTTGGAGCCTGGCCCGGAATCTGGGTTATACCATGTTTATTAATAATATTTCGCCCGAAACCACCGATGATCATTTATACATTAATACAATAGCCGGTATCCCCTGTATTGATATTGTTCATTATAATCTTACAAAAATGGATTATATGGATTGCCACCACCGGCATTGTGATGATCTTACCAATATTGATCCGCTAACTTTGAAAATAGCAGGACATGTCCTGATGGAAGTCATCCACCAGGAGGCAGTAAAAGGTTAACCGGTAGCTATGTGTTATAATATAGCCTATATTGAGAAGCGGGCGGATCGGGTTGCCAAACATTATGGTGCTGATTTTAAAAATACGGAAAGTCAGATTGTGTATTTTCATGTAAGCGGGTTTTCACATCCGAAGCTTTATGTTATTACCCAGGAAGAACCGAAGACCATTCAACTGTTTTCATGGGGATTGATTCCACATTGGTGTAGAAGTGAAGAGCAAGCTTTAAAAATGGCAGATCTGACTTTAAATGCTGTTGGAGAGACGGTTTTTGAAAAACCATCGTTCCGTTCATCGGTGATGAAACGAAGATGCCTGGTAATTGTAAGCGGTTTTTATGAATGGTATTCGATAGGCAAACGAAAATTTCCTTTTTACATTCATAGTCAATCAAAGGATTTTTTTTCGATGGGAGGATTGTATGAAAACTGGGTAAACCGCGAAACCGGTGAATTACGAAAAACATTTTCGATTATAACAACACCGGCTAATCGGTTCATGGAAAAGATACACAATTCTAAAAAAAGGATGCCTCTTATTTTTAATGAGAAACAGGAATCCGGCTGGTTAAGTAACAGGCTTACTCAAGATGAGGTTACAGTACTGATTCAACCTTTTGCTGATAATGATCTTATAGGGTATCCGGTCTCGAAAAGAATAACTGACCGCACCCAAAATTCAAATATTCCGGAAGTTATGCTGGAATTTGAATATTCCGAACTAAAAGGTTTTAACCCGGGCTGCTGACCTATTCGGGTTTATCCAGTTCCTTTTTCTTTTGTTCCTCATCAACCCCTGAGGATGCATTTTTGAATTCACGGATTCCTTTACCAAGGCCACGGGCAAGTTCAGGAATTTTCTTACCTCCGAAGATGAGCAATACAACAAGAATAATTAGGAAAATTTCTCCTCCACCCATACCACCGAGAAATCCGAGAATGATTGAGCAAGTCATTTGAACATTTTTATATCAGGCAAAAGTAATTAAATAGAATTACCTGCGGGCCATCCATTCTTCAGGGTTTAATTTGGAGAACCCTTTCCAAATCTGAAAATTCAACAAGGCATTTCCGGAATCTTCATTTGCCGGTTTTCCGATGACCTGCCGAGTTGTGATTTTATCACCTTTTTTTACAGTGACAATCTGCAGGTTGGAGTAAACCGTAAGATATTCGCCATGCCGGATAATTATGGCATGTCCACTGCCGGGAATATCAATAACACCTGTTACTTCACCGTTAAAAACCGATTTGGCATCGGTACCTGGCGCAGTTTGAATATCAACCCCATCATTATTAATCATTACCCCTTTAAGCCCGGGATGAGGGTGGCTTCCAAATCGGCTGCTGATCCGGCCTTTATCAACCGGCCAGGGAAGGGATCCTTTACTTCCGGCAAATGTGCTGCTCAGTTTTTTAGCTTCAGGAGTCAGGCTAAAGACATTATCACGGGTAACATGCTTATTTCCGGCAGCTGTCGCTTTCTTCTTGGCAGCTTCAATTTCCTTTCTGATCAAATCAGCAATAGCCCGTTCCAGCTTAACTTTTGC
>JADLBQ010000058.1 GCA_020847635.1 Bacteroidia bacterium | reverse complement strand
TCAAAATCAGCATTAGACCAGTTAGTCAGCCGTATGCCGGCAACAGCCTGTGTCAGGCCACTGAATCAGCAGGTACCGGTTCATCAAATTCAACCTGGAACCATCATCAGTATTAAACCGGGAGAATTGATTCCGCTGGACGGGCAAGTAATACTAGGGGATTCAACCGTTGATGAATCAACGATTACTGGAGAACCAATTCCGAAAGACAAACATATTGGTAATATGCTTTATGCCGGGACACTTAACAAAAACGGGTATCTGGAAATTGAAACCACAAAACCTGCATCAGAAACAACTTTCTCAAAAATAGTCCGGCTTACGTTTGAAGCCTCGGCCCATAAAAGCCAGACGCAGAAGTTTATTCAGCGGTTCTCAGCTTACTATACACCTTTCATCATCATACTGGCTATCATTACATTCAGCATTCCGGTTTTTGTTTATCATGGTGATGTAAACCACTGGCTGCTGCAGGCAGTAACACTTTTGGTGATAGCCTGCCCGTGTGCACTTGTCATTTCTACACCGGTAGCTATTTATGCAGCAATCGGAAATGCTACTTCAAAAGGAATCCTCATTAAGGGAGGTAAATACATTGAAGCAATTGCCCGGATCAAAGCGATTGCTTTAGATAAAACACGGACACTCACTTTTGGTACTCCGGTTGTTAGTGATGTGATTTCATTTGGAGATACAAAGAGAGAGGAACTGCTTGCCTGCACTGCCGGAGCAGAATTATTTTCAGAACATCCGCTGGCACAGGCAATTGTGAATGCAAGCCGGCAAGAAGGCTTCGAGCCGCATGCAACCAAAAACTTTCAAAGCCTGATTGGTAAAGGAGCTATTGCCAACTGCCTGGTTTGCGAGGATGAAACCATCTATGTCGGGAAACTGGATTTTATTAAGGAACATCATCATTCAAATCGTGAGGCTGAAGCAACTATTGAGCAACTTTCGGATGAAGGTAAAACAAGTGTTGTAGTCAGTTTCGGAAAAGGAATAGCCGGCATTATCGGATTAAGTGATAAAATCAAACCTGACAGCATTAAAGCAATTGATGAACTTCAAAGAATGAATATTGAGACCATCATGCTTACCGGTGATAATGAAAAAGTAGCCAGGCATGTAGCTAGGAAATTAAACATTTCGAATGTTTACGGGAGCTTATTACCTGAAGAAAAAGCTGAGGAAATACGTAAGTTGCTGAAAAAATATAAACGGGTTGCCATGGTTGGTGACGGAATCAATGACGCACCGGCACTAGCGCTCAGTACAGTTGGAATTGCAATGGGTGCTGCCGGAAGTGATACCGCTATTGAAACTGCAAATATTGCCCTGATGAATGACCGGTTGTCATTACTCCCTTTTTTAATCGGGTTAGGCAGAAAAACCATTCAGACAATCAGGATCAATACCGTTGGAGCTATTCTTGTCAAGTTATTATTTATTGCTCTGGCCGTTGTCGGCTACAGCAACCTAGTACTGGCCATTGTTGCTGACGTTGGCATAACGATTGCCGTTATCATAATCAGCCTGAACCTGATGAATTTTGGGAGTAACACCTGAGTCAACTGCTTATCAGCAATTGCTTACCGGTGGTTTCAGCTTAACAAACCTTCCCATGCTGAATGAAAAAAATACTTTTAAGAGAGTAACTTTCTATGCCAAGTTGAAGAATTCCTTTTTCAATTCGTTCAGTTCGTTCTCAAGTTCTGCTTTATCAACCTGAATCCCATCATTTGCTCCTTCAGCTACTTCCCGGTCAGAATCCACAAACCTGAAATTCATTCTCTCAAGTTCATCTTCATCCATCAGTGACTCAGCTGAATGAAATACTTCATCGTTCTCAACTGCAATGTGATCAAGCATGGCCTCTGTGTATTTGTCTAACTGAACCTGAGCATTAGCAAAATCCTTTTCATTAAGCAATTTCTCAATCTTGCTAATCATATTGCGAAAGTCTTCATGATTTTCCAGCATTTCCTTTAATACGCCATCATCCAGCAACTCATTCCTTTTACTCATTTCCGGAAACAAAATCTGTTCTTCCTTATAATGATGGAATCCGTCTGCATAATAACGAAAGAAACGAATCAGTGTCCGGAGTGATTTTTCATAACGTGCATCATCCTTACCGATAAGCTGACCGGCCTGTTTTGCCAGATTGATTGCTTCCATAATGATTTCATGTTCTTCAAATAATTTTTTAATTGCTTCAGTCATTTTACTTTGAATTAGAGGTTATAAATAAATACCAGGAACAAAGAAATACAGAGGAATCACAATTTATCATGATTCAGATCATCTAAATATGTTACTTAGGAAATCAGTTCCTGGAATGAATGTTGAAGATACACTTCAATCATTTCCTTTCTGTACAATCTTGAAAACACATCATTATCAACAATCCGCGGTTTCTTAACAGCCTTCTTTATCAACTCCTGAATGTCGTCAGCATCAGTACCTTCAATAATGACCGGCCGGGGGTCAACTCCGCCTAGTACAATTCTGATGTTTCCGGATTGATCAATTGTTGTTACGGTTGTGAGTGAACTGAATTCCATGGTTTCGCGCTGCCGCAGTTTTTTAAATACGGACCTCATCTGGCGGTGAATAGGAATTCGTATAGATTTGATGATGGATGATTTGCTGAACTTATGGGGGTTGACACCATCACCTGAGTAAATTTCTTCTAACGGAAGGAGGTATTTATCATCCGGACCGACAATCTCAATAGAGGCATTTAGGCTAATGAGGGAAACGGCCAAATCGGCAACAAACTTTGAAAAACAATTTTTCTTTCCTCCGGTTGCAATACAAATATCTCCGTCACATTTGAGGCAGTAACCAACCGCTTCACGCCACCACTCGCTTTGATTATAAAAAATACAACGGTTATCGCATAACAGATTGCCACCTACTGTTGCTGTTTTTCTGATAATAGGTGATGCAATGGCACGAGCTGTTTCAATTAATACCGGAACAGACTTTTTCACATCCGGATCTTTTGTCAGTTCATCTAACGTTATAGCAGAACCTATTTTAAGATATTCTTGGTCCAAAATAATTTGTTTCAATTCTTTTATTCCTGATAAATCAATCAGGCAGGAAGCATCATGGTTACCCTGAAATTTATTTACCATCACATCGGTTCCTCCGGCAATGAAGCTGAAATTATCTTTATGTTGTTGAACTGCTTCAAGAGCTTCTGAAACAGTAGCTGGCTTAAGAAATTTTTTTTCTGCAATCATGTTATACCGATATTTTTTCAGGATTTAAATTCTTTTCTTTCATCTTCTTCAATACATCTTCGGCACTAATCGGAAGACTTGTAATCCGCACTCCTACTGCATCATATATTGCATTTGCAATGGCAGGAATTACAGGATGCAAAGCTCCTTCACCACATTCTTTGGCACCATAAGGACCTTCGGGATCATTGGTCTCAATAATGTTGGTATGAATATCCGGTGTATCCATGGTTGTTGGAATCCGATAGTCAAGAAAGTTATTATTAACCAGCAGCCCGTTGTAGTATTTCATTTGTTCTGACATCCCCTGGCCTATACCCATATGCCACGAACCTTCGAGCTGGCCTTCAACGGCTAACGGATTCAATGCTTTTCCACAGTCATGAGCTCCCCATACATTGAGAATTTTTACATATCCTGTTTGGGGATTTACTCTTACTTCGGCAATGCATGCCCCGAAACTGTATGAAGGACTCAGTCCGGCACCTGCTCCTTTGAAGTCACCTCCAAGTTTAGGCGAAATATACTTTCCGCTTACACTTACAGCACCGCGTTGAGCAGTGAGTATTTCAATGCCTTCCAGCCATGAAATGTCCAACTGCCTGTTATTACTGAAAATACGGTTTTCAGAAAAAGTAATTTCACCGGCAGTAATGTTCAACTTCTTTTCAATACTTTCCAGGATTTCTTTTTTCAGATTTTCAGCAGCCATTTTTGCAGCATTACCTGCCATGAATGTTACCCTACTCGAGTAGCTTCCCATATCAACCGGAGTAAGAAGGGTATCGGCAGCAAGTACAAATACATTTTCCATATCAATACCTAAAACTTCAGCTACAATCATAGCCAGCATAGTATCGCTGCCCTGGCCAATATCACTGGCTCCTGAACTGATGACAACCCGTCCGTCAAAGTCAACTTTAAGATGAACCACTGATTGTGGCAATTCATTCCAAATAATGGGAAGAGCACTTCCGCTGATAAAAAATCCACAACCTACACCTAACCCATGCCCGTATTCAAGCTTTCCATACCGGTTTTTCCATTGCGATTGCTCCATAACTTTCTGTAATGATTCACGACTGCCGTTTGAGGTAATCCGGTACTGCCCAACAGTTAGTGTATTTGAATCCAGAAAGTTTTTCATTCTCACCTCACACGGATCCATTTCAATCTGATGAGCTAGGTCATCAATTAATGTTTCAACAGCAAAACGTGAGTTAACGGCACCATGTCCGCGCATTGCTCCACACTGTGGTTTATTAGTATATACACGATATGTTCTGAAACCGAAGTTATCTAATTTATATGGTGCCTGAAGCAATACTCCGTTATAGTAAGAAGTAACCACTCCAAAACTTCCGTAAGCACCACCGTCAATTGCAATATCGGCATCAAGAGCCTGGAAGATGCCGTCCCTGGAAATTCCCATTTCCATTTCCAGCTTTGAAGGATGTCTTCCGTGATTTGTGATAAATACCTCTTCTCTTGAAAACCGGACACTAACAGGTTTTCCTGTTTTCCGTGCTAAATACGAGATGATGACTTCATGTGGAAAAGGATCACTCTTCCCGCCAAATCCTCCGCCTACATAAGGCTTTATGACACGCACCCGACTCAACGGAACTTCCATCACTTTTGCCAATGCACGATGGAGGTAATGCGGAACCTGTGTAGCTGTAATTATGGTTAGTCCGTTCTCATCCCACCAGGCAGTAGCAGCATGTGGCTCGGTAAATCCATGACTTACACCTTCAAACTGAAAAGACATTTTACTTGTAAAGGCTGAGTCTTTCAGTCCCTGTTGCTGATCACCAAAACGAAGTTCTGCTTTTTTGTGAATGTTGTTGTTGAACTTACAATGAGCATGAATTTTCTCATTCTCTCCAAGATCTTTCAATGACTCATCTATTTCGAGAAATGCTTTCACAGGGCGATAAGTTACTTTAATCAGCTTACAGGCCTGAGCAGCAATTTCTTCGGAGTTGGCAGCTACGGCAGCCACAATCTCTCCGAGGTATCTCACTTTTTCAACAGCCATAGCTGTTTCATCTTGCGAAATCGGAAGAACACCAAACTTTACCGGAAGCTCTTTGCCTGTTGCAACATAATGAACACCCGGTAGCTTCAATGCTTCGGAAGTATCAATGCTTTCAATAAAGGCATGAGCATGAATACTTCTTAGAAATTTACAATGAAGCGCATTTGGAGGTTTAATATCATCGGCATATTCTGCAGCTCCTTTCACTTTTTTCTCAGCTTCAATGTAGGGTCTTGGTTTACCAACAATCCTGGAAATATGATTCGGTTGCTGTATATTCACCTTTTTCCCTGACTTGAATTCATCGGCATATTCTGCAACAGCTTCAATTATTTTTTTATATCCCGTACAACGACAGAGATTTCCTGACAAGGCTTCTTTTATTTCATCAACGGATGGTGAGGGGTAGTTATTTACAAAATCAAGTGCGGTCATAATCATTCCGGGAGTACAGAATCCACACTGAGTTGCACCTTTCTCAACAAACTTTTGCTGCAACTTGTGCAATTCTCCGTTTTTGTCAAGCCCTTCAATGGTTGTAATTTCAGCCTGGTCAAAACGCATTGCAGGAGTAATACAACTCAGCACAGGTTGATTATTTGCAAGAACGGTACAGGTTCCGCAACTACCCTGTTCACAACCGATTTTTGTTCCGCTAAGTCCTGCTTTTTCACGGATAACGTGAGCCAGTGTTTCATGGCTTTCAACCAACAGGTTGAATATTTTTCCGTTTATGGTTAATGTGATTTTATTCATCTGCAATTTTTTACACCTCGTTTTCTGTTAGAATTTCTCTGTATCTTCAAATTCCTGCACCAATACTTTTACCTCCATCAACATAGATAGTTTGTCCGGTTATAAATTGTGTTTGTTCCGAAGTCAGAAACATCACAGCATGCGCAACATCTTCTGTTCTACCAATTGATTTGGTTGGTTGAGCCTGAATCAGTTTTTCGAGTACATCCTTCTCCAAACCTTTTGTAAGAGGTGTATCAATCAAACCGGGCGCAACAGCATTCACAAATACATGATATTTTCCAAGTTCCAGAGCCAGCACCCGTGTCAGTCCCACTATTCCTGCTTTGGATGCTGAATAATTACTCTGCCCCGGATTTCCTAACCATGCTCGTGAAGCAATGTTTACAATTCTCCCTTGCTGTTGTTCTCTCATCATTTTTGCAGCTTCACGGCACATCAGCCATGTTCCTTTAAGGTTCACGTCTATTACAGATTCAAAATCGTCAAGTTGCATTTTCCAGATGACATTATCACGAATCATACCGGCATTGTTTACCAGCACATCCAGCCTTCCGTAATCTTCTTTTATTTTCTGAAACAACTCCAGCACTGCTTTCTCATCAGAAATA
>JADLBQ010000057.1 GCA_020847635.1 Bacteroidia bacterium | reverse complement strand
TTAGTTATTTCTTTTTTGATATTGGAGGCCGGAATTTCAACAATGCGGTGATTGGCTTTTATTGCATTGCGCATTCTGGTTAAATAATCTGAAATTGGATCTGTCATATCTGATAAATTTATACTCTGTAGTATTACTACCAACTTGCTTTAGTAATGCCGGCAATTTTACCTTCAAGTGCCAGCTTCCTGAACATTAAACGTGAAATTCCGAATTGGCGCATATAGCCTCGTGGCCGGCCAGTGAGCTGGCAGCGGTTACGAACTCTGACCGGAGAAGCATTACGTGGCAGTTTCTGTAATGCTGCATAGTCACCGGCTTCTTTCAGTGCTGCTCGTTTAGCAGCATATTGTTCAACGGTTCTGATCCGCTTTCTTTCGCGTGCTTTAATGGATTCTTTAGACATGTTCTGATTTTTATTTTTCTACATTTTTTAACGGCATTCCGAATTCCTTCAGTAATTCCATTGCTTCATTATCTGTTTTAGCAGTTGTCACAAAGGTGATGTCCATTCCTGAAATACGGCTTACTTTATCAATGTCAATTTCCGGAAAGATAATTTGTTCGGTAATTCCCAGTGTATAATTTCCCCTGCCGTCAAAGCCTTTGTCATTCACACCCTTAAAGTCGCGAATTCGAGGCAAAGCAACATTGATCAGCCGGTCCAGGAATTCATACATAATATCATCGCGAAGGGTAGAACGGACTCCAATTGCGACATTCGCACGGAGTTTAAAATTCGAAATATCTTTTTTCGACTTTGTTGCAACTGCTTTTTGTCCGGTAATAGTTGCCATTTCTGAAAGGGCTGATTCAACCAGTTTTTTATCCCCAACCGCATCTCCAACACCCTGGTTGAGGCATATTTTGCTCAGTCTGGGAACCTCCATTACACTTTTGTACTGGAATTTATCCTTCAGCTTCTGAACGATTTCCTTATTATATTTTTCTTTTAAACGTGGTTTGTACTTATCCATTTTTAATCACCTCCCCTGATTTTTTTGCATAACGAACCAATTTGCCGTCATCACCGGCTCTACGGCCAACCCGGCTTGGTTTACCTGATTTCGGATCAATGAGCATCAGGTTTGAGATAGCAACCGGAGCCTCCTTTTTCACGATTCCACCCTGGGTATTCTCAGCATTTGGTTTTGTATGTTTTGATACAATATTTACTCCTTCAACAATTGCTCTTCTTTCTTTGACAATCACTTCCAGTACCTTGCCCTGGGTTCCCTTCGAATCTCCGGCAATCACCTTTACCATATCGCCTTTGCGAATTTTTAGTTTTTGAATTTTATTGTGTCTTCTTTCCATAGTATCAAAGCACCTCCGGAGCTAATGAAACGATTTTCATATATTGTTTATCACGAAGTTCACGGGCAACCGGTCCGAAAATACGGGTACCTCTAAGTTCATCCTGGGCAGTCAGTAATACCACTGCATTATCATCAAAGCGGATATAGGATCCATCCGTTCTCCGAACTTCTTTATTTACTCTGACCACAACTGCCTTGCTCACTGTTCCTTTTTTGATTCCACCGGCCGGAAGTGCATTTTTAACTGTAACCACAATTTTATCGCCAAGCGTAGCATATCGTTTTCCGGTTCCACCCAGCACCCTGATGCAAAGGACTTCCCTTGCTCCGCTGTTGTCGGCTACGTTGAGCCTTGATTCCTGCTGTATCATTGTTAACTGTCTTTTAAATTCCTGATAAAAGGGTTAAATTTTTTATTTTGCTTTTTCCAGAATTTCAACAATCCTCCAGCGTTTTGTTTTGCTTAAAGGTCTTGTTTCCATTATTAATACTTTATCTCCTATTCCGCATTCATTCTTTTCATCATGAGCAACAAACTTTTTTGTTTTACTGATGAATTTACCGTAAATCGGGTGTTTTTCTTTATGATGTTCTGCTATTACAACAGACTTGTCCATTTTATTACTTGTAACAACCCCAATTTTGGTTTTACGAAGTATTCTTTTTTCTGCTGACGAATTTTCCATGTGTCGGATTATTTCTGAGTTGATCGTTTTTTCAGTTCGGTGTTTAATCTGGCAATTAGTCTTCTGCTCATTTTTAATTTGAGAGGATTTTCGATTGGAGAAACTGCATGATTCATTTTCATTTTATGGTAGCTTGCTGTTTCTTCAATGATCCGGTCACGAACTTCATCTGTTGTCAGATCTTTAACAATGCTTTGTTTCATGAGAGGTTCTATTTTAAGATATTAAACATAATCAGGTCTGATTACAAACTTGGTGGTAACCGGCAGTTTCTGAGCAGCCAGCCGCATCGCCTCTTTAGCAACTTCAACAGAAACTCCTTCTGCTTCAAACATGATGGTGCCGGGTTTGACCACAGCTACCCAGTATTCAGGTGCTCCTTTCCCTTTTCCCATACGAACCTCAAGTGGCTTTTTGGTAATAGGCTTGTCCGGGAAGATCCGGATCCAGGACTGACCTTCACGTTTCATATACCGGGTAAGGGCAACACGAGCTGCCTCTAATTGTCGTTGGGTTATCCAGCAGCGCTCAAGTGATTTCAACCCGAATGAACCAAAGGCGAGTTCATGCCCGCGTGTCGCAATGCCTTTTGGTTTCATTTTGTGTGCTTTCCTGAATTTGGTTTTCTTCGGCTGTAACATTTCTTCTGTATTTTACTCAGTTAATAATAGCAATTCCTTTATCTTATGCGGTCTTCGCGGTCTCTTCTCTCACCCCGGCCTCTCCGTTCACGTCTTTCAACTCCGGAAATATTTCCTTTTGTCTTGGTCTGACTTGACATACCCACATTTGGAGAGAGGTCGCGTTTACCAAAAACTTCACCTCTGCAGATCCATACTTTAACACCAATTAATCCGTAACTGGTAAATGCATCTGCAATTGCAAAGTCAATATCAGCCCGGAATGTATGAAGCGGAATTCTTCCGTCTTTGTATTGTTCGCTTCGGGCAATTTCAGCACCACCAAGCCGGCCTGAAACCATCACCCGGATACCTTCAGCACCGTTTCTCATACTGGTTCCAACAGCACCTTTCATTGCTCTACGAAAAGAGATTCTGGCTTCAAGTTGCCTGGCAATTCCGTCAGCAACTAACTGTGCATCTAACTCGGGTCGTTTAATTTCAAAGATGTTGATCTGAACTTCCTTTTTGGTGAGTTTCTTTAATTCCTCTTTTATTTTATCCACTTCCTGTCCACCTTTTCCGATAACCAAACCCGGCCGTGCTGTATGAATCGTAACCGTTATCAGCTTAAGAGTACGTTCGATCACAATACGGGCAATTCCACCTTTAGTTAGGCGAGCCATCAGGTATTTCCTGATTTTCTCATCTTCAGCAATTTTATCCACATAGCGGTTTCCTCCAAACCAGTTGGAGTCCCATCCCCGGATAATTCCCAGCCGGTTACCTATCGGATTTGTTTTTTGTCCCATTCTGTTTATGCGTTTTGTTTCGTTGTTTCAGTTTGTGTTTCAGCTTCAGCCGGTACCTGTTCAGTTGATTTTGTCAGGCTATCAATAATAATGGTTACATGATTTGATCGCTTTCTGATTCGGTACCCTCTTCCCTGAGGAGCCGGACGCAGTCTTTTCAGGCTTCGGCCTTCATCCACATAAATTTCTGTAACTACCAGATGATGATCTTCTATCCGCTCTCCTTCATGTTTTGCCTGCCAGTTATTAATAGCCGACAGAAGTAATTTTTCAAGTCGTGAAGAAGATTCTTTCGTACTGAAGCGTAAAATATTCAGTGCTTTATCAATTCTTTTACCACGAACCAGATCGGCTACCAGTCTCATTTTCCGAGGTGAGGTAGGGCAGTTATTCAGCTTGGCATAAGCAACTTTTTTCATTGCTTCCTTACGAGCCTCAGCTACTTTTCTTTTTCTTGCTCCCATGATTTTAATTAATTAGGCAGATGCTTTATCTTTATTTCCCGAGTGTCCGCGGAAAGTCCGGGTAGGTGCAAACTCTCCAAGTTTATGGCCTACCATATTTTCAGTAACATAAACAGGAATAAATTTATTTCCGTTATGCACAGCAAAGGTGTGGCCAACAAAGTCAGGTGAAATCATACTTCTTCGTGACCAGGTTTTAATTACAGATTTCTTCTTAGATTCATTCATCTTCAGAATTTTTTTCTCAAGTGTGTAATCTATGTAAGGTCCTTTTTTCAGCGAACGGCTCATTGTGTTATTTGAGAATTAATTGATTATTTCTTTCTTCTTTCAATAATGTATTTATTGGATGCATTCTTGGGTTTTCTGGTTTTAAATCCTTTGGCCAGCAATCCTGTTCGTGACCGGGGATGACCGCCAGAAGCACGTCCTTCACCACCACCCATGGGATGATCAACCGGGTTCATGGCAACACCTCTTACACGGGGTCTGCGGCCTAACCACCTCACCCGTCCTGCTTTCCCATGGCTGACTTTATCGTGTTCTTCATTGCTTACTGTACCAATAGTTGCCATACAGGATGTCAGAATCATACGGGTTTCTCCGGATGGCATTTTTACAGTTGCATACTTTCCTTCACGGGCAGCTAACTGAACATAAGAACCGGCACTACGGGCCATCTTACCACCCTGCCCGGGGCGAAGTTCCACGTTATGAACCAAGGTGCCAAGCGGAATATTTTTCAGAAACATGGCATTGCCGATTTCAGGAATTGCATTTTCGCCTGAGTTTATCTTTTGTCCGACCCTGATGCCGGTTGGAGCAATGATGTATCGCTTTTCACCATCCTTGTACCATACCAATGCAATATTTGCTGTACGATTCGGATCATATTCAATTGACTTAACAACTCCTTCAATTCCGTATTTATCTCTTTTAAAATCAATTGTACGAAGTTTTTTACGGTGACCGCCTCCGATATAGCGCATGGTCATTTTGCCGGTATTATTTCTACCCCCCGAACGGCCTTTAGCCGTAACCAATGATTTTTCGGGGCGACTTGTGGTTAGCGAATTAAAATCAACTACGATTTTAAAGCGCTGCCCGGGTGTAACCGGATTGTATTTCTTAACTCCCATTTTATTCTGTTCTTACGGTTTAAATACTGCTGTAAAAATCAATTGAATCACCCTCTTTTAAAGTAACAACTGCCTTTTTATCATTTCCTTTTTTCCCTTTAATAAATCCGCTTTTTGTTCCTCTTGTTAAAGACTTTCCGGGACTGACCAGCGTGTTGACTGACTCCACGGTCACGCCATAAGTTTCTTCAACTGCCTTTTTAATCTGAAGTTTGTTGGCACTGTTATCAACAACAAAACCATACTGTCTGAGCTTTTCACCCCGGCCAGCCATCTTTTCAGAAATTATCGGACGTTTAAGTATTCTCATGATTTAGTTAATGTTTTTTCAATGACAGGTAATGCACCTTCAAATACAACCAATTGTTGTGCTTTCAGGATTTCATAGGTATTGAGTTCAGTAGCGGGAAGAACTTTTGCTTTGGGCAGGTTCCGTGCTGAGAGGTATAGGTTTTTATTTAATTCGGGAATCACAAAAAGTGCTCTTTTCATATTCAGCGACAACCCCTTAATGATTGTGTTAAATGCTTTTGTGCCGGGCTTTTCCATTTCAAAATTTTCGATCACTGTGAGTCCGTTTTCCTTTGCTTTATAAGAAAGTGCAGAAACCCTAGCCAGCCGCTTCACTTTTTTATTCAGCTTAAAGCCATAATCTCTGGGTTGAGGACCAAAAATTCTTCCACCACCAACAAAAACCGGAGCTTTCCGGCTTCCGTGACGGGCTCCGCCAGTACCTTTCTGGCGGTGAATCTTCTTGGTAGAGCCTGAAACTTCATTGCGCTGTTTTGACTTAGCTGTTCCCTGTCGCTGATTTGCCAGGAATTGCTTTACATCAAGATAAATGGCATGGTCGTTAGGCTCAACCTCGAAAATATTCGAATCAAGATTTACTTTTCTGCCAGTATCCTGACCTGTTTTATTGAAAACTGCTATTTCCATAATTAAAACTCCATTTTTAAGTACGATCCTTTAGCACCGGGAACAGCACCTCGGATGAGAACAAGATTGTGTTCAGGAATCACTTTAACCACCTGCAGATTCTGAATCTTAACAAGAGCATTACCTAAATGACCGGCAAGCCGTTTCCCTTTAATTACTCGTGATGCAAATGAAGAGTTTCCCATTGATCCGGGAGCTCTCATTCTGTTATGCTGACCATGGGTGGCTGAACCTACTCCGGCAAAGTTGTGTCGTTTCACCACGCCTTGAAATCCTTTCCCTTTTGAGGTACCGGAAATATCACAATAGGTTCCTTCAATAACCATATCTGCTTTGAGTACGTCACCCGATTTAATTTCGAGTCCGAATTGGCGAAATTCAGCAACATATCTTTTGGGAGCAGCGCCTGACCTTTTAAAATGACCTTTTAGTGCTGCAGGTGTGTTTTTCTCTTTTCGGTCATCAAAAGCAAGCTGAACAGCATTATAGCCGTCTGTTTCGACAGTTTTCACCTGAGTTACCACACACGGACCTGCTTCAATCACCGTGCATGGAATGTTTTTACCATCGGCATCAAAAATGCTCGTCATGCCGATTTTCTTTCCTAATATTCCTGACATAATATTTCAGTTTTGACTAGAGGTTGAGTACTGAGGCGTACCCCAACATAGCCTGTTAATCATCTGTTATTAATAACCTCAAACCTTGATTTCTACCTCCACACCACTGGGTAACTCCAGTTTCATCAGAGCATCCACAGTTTTTGTATTGGTACTGTAGATATCCAGGAGTCTTTTATAAGAACATAATTGAAACTGTTCTCTTGCTTTTTTATTAACATGGGGAGAACGCAAAACGGTGTAAACTTTCTTTTCAGTAGGCAACGGAATCGGGCCGCTAACGGCAGCTCCGGTGCTTTTTACAGTTTTCACAATTTTCTCTGCCGACTTATCAACCAGGTTGAAGTCGTAAGATTTCAATTTAATTCTGATTCGCTGACTCATGAGGTTATATTATAAAGAACGCTTTTAATATTATAAATTAAGATACTTTTTCAACCTTACCTTTAACTTTTGCAATTACTTCTTCAGCTATTGACTGGGGAGTTTCAACGTAATGCGAGAACTCCATACTTGAGGATGCCCTGCCAGATGTAATTGTTCTGAGGGATGTCACATAACCAAACATTTCCGAAAGCGGCACTTTAGCTTTAATTACCTGAGCTCCTGCTCTTGTATCAATTCCTTCAAGCTGACCTCTTCTTTTGTTCAGATCACCCATAACATCACCCATATTTTCTTCGGGGGTAACAACTTCTACTTTCATGACCGGTTCAAGCAATACCGGTTTAGCCTTTGGCATAGCTTCGCGGAAAGCGGTTCGGGCACAGATTTCAAATGAAAGCGAGTCGGAGTCAACCGTATGGTAGGATCCGTCAATTAGCCGAACTTTCAGACTATCAACCGGATAACCTGCCAGCGGGCCATTTGCCATTGCTGCCTTGAATCCCTTTTCAACTGAAGGGATAAACTCACGCGGAATATTACCACCTGTAATTTCATTCTCAAACTGCAGTCCTGTTTTTCCTTCATCAATCGGAGACAGAATTACTTTTATATCCGCAAATTTACCACGGCCTCCAGTCTGCTTCTTATAAACCTCCCGATATTCAATGGTTCCGGTGATGGCCTCTTTATAAGCTACCTGCGGAGCTCCCTGGTTACATTCAACCTTAAATTCACGCTTCAGCCGGTCAACAATAATCTCAAGGTGTAACTCACCCATCCCGCTGATTACCGTTTGGCCTGTTTCTTCATCGGTTTTAACTTTAAATGTGGGATCTTCTTCGGCCAGTTTGCCCAGTGCCATTCCAAGTTTGTCAACATCAGCCTGGGTTTTTGGCTCAATTGCAAGACCGATTACCGGTTCGGGGAAAGTCATTGACTCAAGAACAATCGGCTTCTTTTCATCACAAAGCGTGTCTCCCGTTTTAATTTCTTTAAATCCGACTGCAGCACCTATATCACCGGCTGATATCATATCAATCGGGTTTTGCTTATTGGAGTGCATACGAATGATTCGTGAGATTCGCTCATTTTTCATGGTTCGGGTGTTTAGCACATACGAACCAGCAGTTAGGCTGCCAGAGTAAACACGGAAAAAGGCCAGACGTCCAACAAACGGATCTGTCATGATTTTAAATGCCAATGCCGCAAATGGTTCAGAAGCATCAGGTTTACGAATTTCCTCAGCACCGGTATGCGGGTTTGTTCCAATTACTGCAGGAATATCAACTGGTGAAGGCAAAAAACTGATGATAGCATCCAGCATTGTCTGCACACCTTTATTTTTAAAAGCAGAACCGCACAGAACTGGTGTAATGGTCATAGAAATAACAGCTTTGCGAATGGCATCCATCATTTCGTCACGGGTAATCGAATCGGGGTTATCAAAAAACTTTTCTAATAACCGGTCATCAAACTCAGCGACAGACTCAACCAGTTTTCCACGCCACTGCTGAACTTCTTCTGCAATTTCGGCCGGAATTGGAATTTCTTTATAAGTCATTCCCTTGGTTTCTTCATCCCAGATTATTGCCTTGTTTGAAATCAGATCAACAACCCCTTTGAAGTTTTCTTCAGCACCCATAGGATACTGAAGCGGAACAGGGTTACCGCCAAGTCTTTCTTTAATTTGTTTTACAACACTGAAGAAATCCGCACCTGCGCGATCCATTTTATTTACAAATGCAATGCGGGGTACGTGATATTTATTCATTTGCCGCCAGACTGTTTCTGACTGAGGTTCTACACCACCAACTGCACAGAAAAGTGCTACAGCCCCATCAAGCACACGTAGTGAACGTTCTACCTCAACGGTAAAATCTACGTGGCCTGGTGTATCAATTATATTGATTTTATATTTTTCTTTATTGTAATTCCAGAAACAGGTTGTTGCTGCAGATGTAATAGTAATACCTCGCTCTTGTTCTTGAGCCATCCAGTCCATGGTTGCCGTTCCATCGTGAGTCTCACCTGTTTTATGAGTTACTCCTGTAAAATACAATATACGCTCCGTGGTTGTAGTTTTCCCGGCATCAATATGGGCAGAAATCCCAATGTTTCGCGTATATTTTAAATCGTTGCTCATCCTGAAATGTATTATTACACTCTGAAATGCGAAAATGCTTTGTTTGCTTCAGCCATTCGGTGGGTATCATCTTTCTTTTTAACCGATGCACCTTCACCCTTTGACGCTGCTATTATTTCTCCGGCCAGTCTTTCTGCCATTGATTTCTCATTGCGCAGACTGGCATAATTAATCATCCATTTAATACCTAAGGCTGTTTTGCGGTCAGGTCTGATTTCTGTCGGAATCTGGAAAGTTGCTCCTCCAACCCTGCGGCTTTTTACTTCAACCGAAGGGATGATGTTTGATAATGCTTTTTTCCAGGTCTCAAGTCCGTCTTCCTGAGTTTTTTCCTGTACAATTTTTAATGCATCATAGAAAATTCCTGACGCAGTACTTTTTTTACCAGATTCCATCAGGTTATTCACAAACCGGGTTACCAAAGTATCATTAAACTTCGGATCGGGTAATAACATTCTTTTTTTCGGTTTATCTTTTCTCATGATTTCAGGCGTTTAACTATTTTTTTGCTGCAGCACTGGCTTTTGGCCGCTTGGCACCGTATTTTGAACGTTGTTGTTTCCGGCCTTCAACCCCTGAAGTATCCAGTGAGCCACGAACAATATGGTAACGCACTCCTGGCAAATCTTTCACACGGCCTCCGCGTACTAAAACAATTGAGTGTTCCTGCAGGTTATGTCCCTCTCCGGGAATGTAAGCAGTTACTTCAAACTTATTGGTCAATCTCACACGTGCTACTTTGCGAAGTGCTGAATTGGGCTTTTTAGGAGTAGTCGTATATACCCTAGTACAAACTCCTCTTCTCTGCGGACAGGAATTTAAAGCAGGAGACTTACTTTTATAGGTAAGCTGCACCCGGCCTTTGCGTACAAGTTGTTGAATTGTTGGCATTTGCTGCTGTTATCAAATGAAAATCAAATTACTATACCCTCTTTTTAAGGGAGCGCAAAAGTAACCGATTTTTTTGAAATTACAATCCTGAGCCGAAATAATTTAATAATAACTAAATGTTTATGGGTTACTGCCAGAGAAAAGCAGCCTTTAAAATAGGCTGTGATTCATCAATTGTGGCACATTGCCAGAATCTAAAGTGCCGGTTCCCTGCTTAACTGCCGACTTGATTTTGCTGCGGATGCTTCAGCGCTTGTATAAAAAAAATCACAAGAAAAAGGTGCAGCCTATTCTGCTGCACCCTGCTTCTTAAATTACCTGATCTATTAATGGGCAATTACCATTTTCTTCGTCAGTCTTTCACCGTTGAAAGTCAGTGAATAGAAGTAGATACCCGGAGTCCAGCCAGAAGTTTGAATTTCAGTTTTATGATACCCGGCCATTTGATTTTCGTCAGCAATAATTGCTATTCTCTTGCCAACCAGGTCAGTAACCTCAATAGTAAGGCTTCCTCTTTCCGGCAGGTAATATGGAATTAAGGTATTTCCATCGGCCGGATTGGGCATATTTTGCCCGAGAGCCAGCCCTGATTGAGATGAACCCGATTCTGTTATTCCGGTTGGGCCCATATCTTCAAAACAGAAATCATCAATTACCCAACCTTCATTGTTAACCGAGTAGTCTGACATAAATCTGAAACGGAAGATGACTGATGTGGCTGAAAGACCAAAATGATGGTTAAACTCAGACAAAATATAATTGCCAATTGAACCGGTGAAACCTGGATCCGGGGGTAAGCCTCCTAAAGCGGTTACAAATGGAGTATTGAACCAGAAATTAGCCGGATCAAACCCTCCTAATACCTGCCAGGTATTTCCAAAATCGGTTGAATAATCAACGGTACCTCCATCCTGGAAGAGCTCAGTAGAGAACATGTGCCTGAAACTCAGTTTATAATAGTTCAGTGGATTGATAGTGAATAATGTTGTAAACAATCCGGAAGTATCTCTGTCTGGATAATTAGAATTCAGCTTTGTCATCCAGGCTTTGGAACCACTATATGCACTATTCAAGACTGTTTGTGCCGGAGTACCCCATTCCCATGAAGTATTGTTAGTGTAACTTTCGGCATTCAATGTTACAAACTCAGGTGCTGTTTCAAAGTCTTCACAGATTGTACTATTTAATGCACTAACTGTATCAACCACCTGAATCTGATAACACAAGGTATCATCAGTAGGATTTAGATCCTGTGTTTGATTTGGATTGCTAGTAATAACACAGACATCATGAGTTCCTGCAGTTGCAATCCAGGAATATGATGCAAATACATGCAACTGAGAATCTGCAGGAGCCAGTGCAGGTGAATAATTAATAAGATCAGTAGTAATCCAATTATTATCAACCCATAACTGTGCTTCCAGAGAGGTTAAAGGAGTTGTACCCTTGTTCTTCAGGTGAGATGAGAATTCAATAGGCTGTCCGGCAAAAACCAGTGGAAATGTAGTATTGTCCTTTACTGTAACCGGAGCTGCTGTAACCGGTACCGGGACTTCAAGACAAAAATCATCAATTGAGAAACCATCGTAATTCACACTGGGATCGGAACAGAATACAAAACGGAACTGAATACTCTGAGCACCGTTAATACCCGGAATAGTTCCAAGATTACCCATTTCGCTTCTCTTCCAGCCACCTGAATTTCCGGCCCAAGCCGGCATATTACTGCAATAAACATTATTCGTGTACCAGTTTGAATAGAATCCACCAGCAGCTACAAACCCCAGTAAATTCCAGGTTGTACCGTTGTTAATGGTATATTCAAGCCTTACCCCGTCATAGTTAGTTTCAGTGTTGTAGTTACTCCAGAAGGAAAGTTTGGTATCATTTGCATTGGAGAAATCAAAGAATGGTGAATAGAGTGCAACATTTGAACTTCCAGTGTAGCCTGTCATCAGGTTGATATCCCAGGCAAATTGTCCCGAATGAGCGCCTGTTGTAGCACCAAATGCCGGTGTTCCAAGCTCCCATATTGTACCCACATTACCTGCAGGCATAAGTGCCGAACTCCACCCTATATTACCACTCTCAAAATCATCACAGTAGGGCTGAGTATAGTTTAATGCCAAGGTTGGAATTCCGACCAGGTAGGTGCAGGACGTGTCATTATATTGATTATTATCATTGACCATTTCTGTCCACGAACAGAGTGTAAATCCTCCACTTGGAAAGACTACACAAGGTAACAATATTGTAGTACTTGATCCTGGAGATAAGTTCCCAGTCCATGGGAACGGACCATAGAGTGTTGTTACTCCTGCTGAATCAACAGAATAATAGATGTTTAATGACGTAAGTGGATTCAAGCCGAAGTTTTCAAGCGTTACTGAAACATCCTGGCAACTTCCTGCTGGAGCAAAACCGGATGGGGAAACCACCGCTGGAATTCCGGCATCATAAGGCTGAGGAATTTCAATACAGAAATCATCAATGGAAACTCCGTCATAATTCACACTTGGATCTGAACAGAAGGTAAATTTAAACTGAACGTAAGGCTGACCGGCCAGACCC
>JADLBQ010000056.1 GCA_020847635.1 Bacteroidia bacterium | reverse complement strand
GCTGATAAGGAAACTCGCCTGGAAGGTGTGAAAATTAATTAATGAAGACATCGGGAGATTTAGCCGGCTGATAATTTACCGTTAAGGAATCGGGTTGTACCCGTTTTTTAATCCATTTTTTAATTAGTCAGGGTTATTGTAACTTTGTTGAATAACAGGTAGTTAAACTTTCAGAGTTTATCATGTTCAGAATAAGAATTTTAATTTTTACACTTCTGTTGTTCTCAACGGCAGTGGTTTTTATTTTTCTGAATCAGCAAAAGCCTGAAAAAATGCCAATTCCGAAAAAGCCCCGGATTCCTACCGAAATAAAAGTACCTAAGAAGGATAGAATTGATTTGGCTATGGAATACGAAGCTCAGATTACAAAAGATCCGGCTTTGGGATACGTACCTTATGAACGGATTTTAGTGGCTAAACAGCAGATGATGCAACGCCTGGCGGGCATGCCTGAAGGGAAAGTAACCGGTGCGATTCCCGGTATTAATTGGACTGAAAGAGGACCAGACAATGTTGGCGGACGAACCCGGGCTATCATGGTTGACCCCAATGATGCAACCGGTAAAACTGTATGGGCCGGTGGTGTAGGCGGAGGAATCTGGAAAACATCCGACATCACCGCTGCAAAACCTGTTTGGAATGTTGTGGATGACTTATTCGGAAACATTGCCATTACATCAATAACTTATGATCCGAATAACCCTCTGGTTATGTACTTTGGAACAGGAGAAGGTTTTTTTAATGCAGATGCCATCAGGGGACTGGGAATCTGGAAATCTACAGATGGTGGAACAACCTGGAATCAACTGGCATCAACAAATAATTCAAACTACTACTATATTCAGAGATTAGCGGTTAATCCGGCAAACAGTCATCTGTTTGCTGCTACCCGTAGCGGACTGTTCAGATCAACAGACGGAGGAACAACCTGGTCAAAAGTTCTCGGGGCCGGAACCGGTGCTTCGAGCGACAGAGTTGCCGATGTTGAAATTGCAGCAGATAATGCCATTTATGCCAGTACCGGTCTGTTCCAGACAGATGGTATCTATAAATCTGCAACTGGAAATGCCGGCAGCTGGACTAAATTAAATACCGGAGCTAACGGATTCCCTACAACTAATATTCAGAGAATAGAGATTGCATGTGCACCTTCTAATTCACAAGTTGTTTATGCAATGGCTCAGGACGGAGGGTCTGCAATCAGGGGAATCTACCGGACCGATAATGGAGGTACAAGCTGGACATCACTAACCCTACCTGTTGATGCTGATGGCGGAATCGGAGGAGACCTCACTCGGGGCCAGGCCTGGTATGATTTGACAATTGCCGTTGATCCGAACAATGAAGACGTAATTTTTGCCGGAGGAGTAGATTTATTTAAATCCACCAATGGAGGAACCACCTGGCAGCAGATAGCCCATTGGTATGGCGGATATGGCTTTCAGGAAGTTCATGCCGACCAGCACTGGATTTTATTTCATCCTGGAAGTTCTGATATCATCTATTTTGGTAATGATGGAGGAATTTATTTGACTACCAATGGTACAGCCTTAATACCAGCTATTACAAGCAAGAATTCCGGCTATAACATTACTCAGTATTATGCCTGTGCAATGCATCCGGCTGCTCACAGCCATTATTTTCTGGCTGGTGCCCAGGATAATGGCTCACAACAATATCGGTTTGCAGGAATGAACAGTACGGTTGAAGTAACCGGTGGTGACGGATGTTTTACTCATATTGATCAGGATCAGCCTCAATACCAGTGGACCTCTTATGTGTATAACAATTATTTCAGGTCAACCAACTGCGGTCAATCCTGGACATCTGTGAATTACAGTGGGGGAAGTTTTGTGAATCCAACAGATTATGACAATGCTTCGAATGTAATGTATGCATCTGTTTCGAACGGGAATTACCTCAGATGGATAAACCCGCAGACCGGATCAACATTTCAGCAAGTGACAATCACAAACTTTGGCAGTGGCCGGGTAAGTCATGTTTCAGTTTCACAAAACACTCCGGACAAAGTCTTTTTCGGATTAAGTAATGGCCGGGTGGTTCGGGTAGATAATGCCAATTCGGTTGCATCGGGTTCAGCAGGTGCCTGGATTAATAACGGAGCCGGAATGCCATCCGGTTCTGTTTCTTGTGTTGCAATCGAAAACGGAAATGATGATCACCTGCTGGTAACGTACAGCAATTACGGAGTGAATAGTGTCTGGGAAACTACAAACGGTGGAACAACCTGGACCAATCTTGATAACAGTTCATTACCGGATATGCCCGTACGTTGGGCGCTCTTTAGTCCGTTAAATGCTCAACAGGCATTAATTGCTACTGAGCTGGGTGTATGGTCAACAGATTTATTGAATGGTGCTGCAACCGTATGGGCTCCTTCTAACCTGGGCTTTGCCAACACCCGGGTGGACATGCTTCAAATCCGTTCAAGTGATAACCTGGTTGCCGCAGCAACTCATGGAAGAGGATTGTTTACTACAGATGTATTTTGTAATCCATATGTTGACTTTAAAGCATCAGCAACAGTTACCTATACCGGATCGGCTATTCAGTTTAATGATGCTTCCCTCAAAGCAACTTCCTGGCTTTGGAATTTCGGGGATGGGAATACATCCATTTTGCAGCACCCTGTTTATTCCTACACAACCCCCGGAGTTTATAATATAACACTCACAATTAACGGTTCGACCAGCCGTACAAAAAATGTCTACATCAAAATTCTTCCTAACCGGGGAACACCTTATACGCCAGCTATGGGAGGCAACTTTGAAGTTAATCCTGATGATTTTGCAGCCTTAGTTACTGAAATTCCGGCAGCCTGTGCCGGTGCAATCACCGACTTCGAAAGGGGAAATTCAACCATAACCGGAAAAAGCGGGACACGCAGCGGGACCTTTGCCTGGGTTACCGGCCTGACTCAGACAACTTATGTCAGTAATGCCCATGCCGAACTATACACACCATGTTTTAATTTCTCAACACCAGGTACTTATGAACTGAAATTATATCGTAAAAACAGATTTGAAATCAACTGGGACGGAATGATAGTTGAGTACTCGACCAACAGAGGAGCATCATGGAGCCCGTTAGGCGTAATCGGAGCAAACTGGTATAATTTCTCAACCGGATTTGTAACAGCTTTCCCGTCCAATCAGCCTTTTTTCAATGACACCCAAAATTCGTTTACGCTTTGTCAGCAGGATGTCTCATTTCTATCCGGGAACAGCTCGGTTTCATTCCGGTTTGTCTTTAAGTCGGATGTGTCTGTAAATTATGCTGGAATTGCAATTGATGATTTTGAAATCACCGGACCCGGAAACGATCCCTTACCGGTTGAACTGCTTTATATCTCCGGTAAAAACCTGGATCGCTTTAATCTGCTTGAATGGCAAACAGCTTCTGAAACCAATAATTACGGATTTGAAGTGCAGCGCTCAAATGATGGAATTGATTTTGCAAAAATCGGTTTTGTTAAAGGTGCAGGAAACGCAACAACGGTTAATACCTACGAATTTACTGACAGCAATATCCAGTCACCGGTTTATTATTACAGATTGCGGCAGTTAGATTTTGATGGCAATGAAAAACTGTCCCAGACAATAATTATCCGTTCAGATAGAAATTACTGGGCTTCTGTCATCACCAATCCTTTCACCGATGTAATTGGTATTTATCTGAAAGAGCACTCTGATCAAGTGAAAGTATCAGTTTTTGATCTTCACGGGAAAGCTGTTTTGACCGGGCAATTTTCAGGAAAGAGCGAATGGCTGGAAGTGAAAACTAACGGATTAGCATCCGGGGTGTATGTGATCCGGATCCAGTTGGGAAATAAAGCAATGGCAATTAAAGCAGTCAGGAAATAATCCCTTTCTTGATAAAAGAACTTCTGTTTTTAATCAAGGTAAGCACCAGTAGGGCAACCGTTAAGATCAGGGAGGCAGCTGCAATGGTATTTCCAAAGCGGGCATAGTAGGTCTGATCTTGGTTGACCAGAACAACTTTATCGGTTATTCCTTTTTGCCAGTAAGGTTGTGGCTGAATGATATCTCCCCGCTGATTGATAAAGCAGGAAATACCGGTATTGGCAGAGCGGGCAATACATTTTCTGAAAGAGATTGCAGCAAGCCGTGCATAAGCAAGATGCTGTTTGTGGCCGGGGGTGTTTCCCCACCATCCGTCATTAGTAATAACTCCGATTAGCTCTGCACCCTTTTCTATATAATGTCTAATGTAGTCACCATAGATAGATTCATAACAGATAACCGGAGCAACCAGCACTCCTGACTTCGTTTTAAAGACACGTGGCTCTTTATCAATACCGTGGCTGCCTGCCATACCACCAAGGTCAATGGCATATTTTTCCAGAAAGCCAAAAAGGGAAGGGTATGGCATTTTCTCAACTCCCGGAACCAGTTTTGATTTATGGTAAACCTGGATGCTGTCACTCCCGGAAGTCAGCAGCAGTGCCGTATTGTAAATATCATAGTAACCCTCTTCGAGTTTATGCTTTCGGGCAGTCTTGCTAATCGGTTCGTCTGGCGTATAGAACCGCAAGGTAGTAGCCCCGGTTAGAATGGAGAGATTGGGATATTTTGAGAGAAAGTCTAAAAGTCGTTTAATCTGCCGGTGATCACGGAGATTGTTTTCCCAGATTCCGTCCGGAAGGGCAGTTTCAGGGAATATAAGTAACTGCACCGAGTCTGTCAGTTTGCTTTCCGAGAGCTTCAGCATGTTTTCAAGTTGCCGGTCACCTGTACCATTAAACTTATCATGATAGGGATCTATATTAGGCTGAACCAGGAGTACATTTACCGGACTGCCCTTGTCATGATGAGAGTTATATATAAGCAATGACCCGAAAACCGGCAACAGCAAAACCAAACCTGCAAGAATGGTTTTCGGAAGAATGTTTACACGGGTGGTAGTTGTTATGGCCTGATAAATCAAAATATTAACCCAGAGAATCCAGAAACTACCACCTTGCATCCCGGTAAATTCATACCACTGAATCCAGTGGTAATATGAAGCCATTCCGTTACCTAACGAAAGCCAGGGCCAGGATAAATCCCAGTTCAGGTGGAGGTATTCAAACGAAAGCCATAAAGGGATGAGTGCAAATCTGCCAATCAGCTTGCCGGTAGCCAGCCGGATCAAATGGTAAACCATGAAAACAGATGCCATAAACAAGGCATTGCAGGCAATTGCAAAAAAAGAACCTTCGTGAGTCGAATTATAAATCCACCATGTAGTGGAGGCATTCCATATTAAAAAACCCAGGTAAATACTGCCAAACAATTTCCATCTGGATAACTTTTTGGCTTCAAAATAATCTTCAGTTAGAAACAGGAAAATCCAGGACAGGAAAAGCAGCGGGGCAAATCCGCCTGCCGGCCAGCCAGCCCATTGAAATAAACCAAAAAATACCGGAGCTGAGTAAGGCAGTAATCTTTTGATCATTGAAGTCAAAGATGTGAAAATTCAGTTAATTCCCGGTTTTTTGAAACTAACTTCCTGATTAATCCAACACCTGATGACCAGGCTAACAAAAATAATGGAAAGACTGCCATCCGGTAACGGGCACTTCCGATTGGGCCGGTTAACAAGGCCAGGTAAAGAACCAGTACTCCTGCAAAAACACGAAAAAGCAGCGGATACCTGTTGTCTGAAAGAAAAATAAAAAACGAAACAGTGAGCAGGAGGTTAAAGAAAACAGCAATCAGTGAAATCAGAAGTTCAGCCGTACCGATTGTCCCTAAATAGCGGAATGCTTCGCTAATCCGACCCCTGCGGAGCTGGTGAATCAATCCATCTGGATGCTCGGCAGGCTTTGTGGTAAAGAAAGTTTTTACATCCCACCTGCCGGGATCAACAAAAAACTGAACCATCCCTTTTAACCAGATAAACCCAATTGTAAGCGGGTATGCTTTCATGACCTGAATGCTTTCACTAATCAATACTTTATGGCTGGCAGGATAACCGGCAGCAGAGTTGGCCCGGATATGAATCTCCTCATTTAGCCTGGCTGCCTTTTCTTTACCATCAGTAAGGTGAACAGCCGGCAGAACCACATAATCCGGCAGAAAACTTTCACTGGCAGATGAAAATTCAAATACTCCTGTTTTTTGATAATTGTAGAAAGAAAAAAGCAGAACCGCTGTCAGGCAAAAAGCAGGGCCTGAAAAATGTTTTAAATTCATTCCTGATTTTTTCCGGAAATAAATCATGGCTGCTAATAACGGAATCCATATAAGCCATAAAACCGGCTTGATAAAAGCTGCCAGGGTCAGAAACAGAAAAAAAAGGAATAATCTTTGTCCCTTGGCAGGCTGAAGCAAGAAATAAAACCCAGAGAAGATTGCTACCTGAAAAAACACTTCTGCCATGATCAAATTAGAGTAAATCAGCTGGGTAGGAAAGAAGAGTACCGGCAGGTAAAACCATTTGATGTTAACTTCAGGGTAAATGCTAAGACTTAATTTAACTGCCCATAAAATCACAGCAATGCTAAGCAGGTTTTGAATTAGGAGAATCGCAACCGGTGATGCTGAAACCAAGCGGATGGCTGCCAGAATCAATCCGGTGAGAGGTGGTCTCCTGGTTTCCAGATACCACCGGTGAGGCTCCTCGGGATTGCCCTGATACACACTGCCGTGCCGGAGCAGGTTATCCCGTTGATTCAGGTATTCGCTGGAATCGGGGTTGAGCATGTATTGGTTTTTGTTTACAGCATAAATGAAAAGTACGGTATGAACCATCACTACAAACAGAGTGAACAGCAGGTGCCTGGGCAGGGTAATCATCAGCGGATTCGGATGCTTTTGCGGAAAATGAAATGGCTAAGGTATAAAACAAGACAGGGCGCAGAATCAATGCGCCCTGTTGAGTTTCACTACCGCCAATCAGGGTTTTTTACGTTCAAAATCGCCTGCCTGGATAATTGAAATTTTTTCAGGCTGAATCCATTTTTTCATAACATCAGATACCTGAGCAACTGTGAGTGCTGAAATTTTATTTTCAAAGTCAGCATCCCATTGCATGGTCCTCCCCAGGAATAAGTTACTGTTCAGTTTGCCAACCAGTTCTTTATCCTGCGAACGGCTTACGTTCTTACTTTGCAGATAACCTTTCACGGCATCTTTTAATTCATTTTCTGTAAAACCGTTTTTAATCATTTTATCCAGTTCATCTTTGTAAGCAGCAACCAGTTTGTCCGAATTATCCGGATTATAGATGGCATAGGTTCCAAAAATACCTGACTCATCAATCGGGTTTGCCTGGATAAAGGAACCTACTCCATAACTGATTCCTTCTTTTTGGCGTATTCTCACAGCCAGCCTTGAGTTCAGAAACCCTCCGCCCAGAATATAATTACCAATTGTAAGAGCAGGATAATCCGGATCGTTCTCAGAAAGTTTCAGATTCATTCCGGCAACCAACATGGCATTTGCTTTATCAGGAGTATTGATTTTCTGAGATTCAGCAGCCGGGTTGAAATACTGAGCCGGTACACGGGTATAGCCCACAGTTGAAGTCCAGTTACCCAGGATTCGGTTCAGTTCAGTCTTGACAGATTCTGAGTCAAAATCACCAACAACGGCTACTGTAGCATGTGCTGAGTTAAAATAATCGGTATAGAACTTCTTAACTTCTTCAATCTTCAATGCTTTGATGGCATCTGCCTGTTCATCGAAAGACATGGTATAGAGAAAATGCGTTTTCGGATAAGGCCTCAATATTTTCTGGAAAGTGACAAAGGCAAGGGTCTGAGGTTCGTTGCGCTGTTGGTCAATTGCTGCCAGTTCTTCATCTTTCAGTTTGTCAAATTCAGCAGCCGGGAATACTGGTTCGCGAAGGATTTCATATACAATATTAAGCGTGGGAACCAGGTTTTCTTTGGTTGACTGAACCGATACATGAATAACCTGATCATTTTGTGAAATGCCCACAGATGCTTTTAAAGCATCCAGTGAATCGTTGATTTGCTGGAAGGTTAGGTTTTTGGAACCTCTCTTAAGCATACCTGCAGCAAAATCAGCAACCGTTGATTTGCCGCTGAGCGATTGTTCGCTTCCCACTCTTAATGATATACTCAAAGAGACGGAATTGCCACGGGTTGATTTTGGCAGGAATGTGTATTTGGCACCGCCTGCAATGTCACCATTAATGACTTTTGACTGGATGCTTAACGGGGAAGGATCAAACTCTTCAGCATGTGCCAGTGCTTCTTTGCCTTTGTAATTTTTCAACATTTCAGCCAGATCAGGAGTTGGCGGAATCACTGCCCTGTCGGGAGTTGCATCCGGAATAAAAATTCCGATGGTACGGTTTGAAGGTTTCAGGTAATTGTTAACAACCCGGTTAACATCATCAGCAGTAACTTTTTCAAGCTGATCGCGGTAGTAAAACCACAATCTCCAATCACCTTTCGAAATGTAATTAGACAAGGTAAGACCTACCCGGTCACTGTTCTGATAGGTTTGTTCAAAATCTTTCAGGTTTTTATTTTTTGCTCTATCCGTTTCCTCTTTGGTAATAGGATTGTTTTTCAAATTATCCAAAAGTCCAAGCATGGTCTTTTTGACTTCCTCAATGGATTTATCTTTCAGAACTTCAGCAGAAAAATAGATATATCCCGGATCGTGAAGTCCAAAGGCAAATCCGTCAACGCTACTGGCCATCTTGGTTTCAACTAAGGCTTTATAGAGCCTGCCGGAAGGTTCATTAATTAACACATCAGTGAGTACAGACAATGCCGGGAAATCAGGATGAGCACCTGCGGGAATGTGATAGCCGGCAGCAACAACCTGGATGTCTCCGACACGATTCAGAATAACCTGGCGTTCACCGTCCTGAGTTGGCTCAACTGTATAGGTTGGCTGAAGAACCCGTGCCGGACGCGGGATGGGGCCAAAATATTCATTGACCAAAGCCAGCGTTTTTTGTTCATCAAATTTTCCGGCAATGGTCAGAACAGCATTGTCAGGCTGATAAAATTTCTTATAAAAAGCCTGCAGGTTCTCAATCGGTACCAATTCAATATCTTCTTTTGAACCAATGGTTGATTTGCCGTAGTTGTGCCATAGGTAAGCGGTTGAAAGAACCCTTTCCATCAAGACTCCTGAAGGGTCATTTTCACCGGATTCGAACTCATTTCTCACAACCGAAAATTCACTTTCAAGATCTTTTTTGGCAATGAACGAATTAACCATTCGGTCGCTTTCCAAATCCAATGCCCAGCGAAGGTTTTCGTCTGTTGCAGAGAAAGTTTCAAAGTAGTTCGTCCTGTCATACCATGTCGTTCCGTTTGGTCGCGCTCCGTGAGCAGTCAGTTCCTGGGGAATGTTGGGATGTTTGGGTGTTCCTTTAAAGACCATGTGTTCAAGCAGGTGGGCCATTCCAGATTCACCATATCCCTCATGGCGTGAACCTACCAGATAGGTGATGTTGACTGTAATTGTTGACTTGGACGGATCAGGAAACAGCAGTACGGTCAACCCGTTGTCAAGCCGGTATTCGGTTATTCCTTCGAGTGAGGTTATTTTCTTAGGTGCCGGCAACGGTTTCTTCTTTCCTGCCTGACCCCAAACAAGATTTGATGTTGTCAGCAGTAAGGCAATTGCCAACAAACGGATAAGTGCTTTTTTCATTAAGTGCTGGTTTTAGTGAGTAATGATATTCAATAAAAAGATTGAGCGAAAATACAGGTTTTAACCGAATTAGGAAGTCTGACTTGTAAGGCAATCATTCCTTGAAATTGTTCAACTTTGCTGCCGTGATGCAGCGGATGGTTTACCATACGATCAAGGATTCAGTTAAATCTGGAAACAAACAGTTTGCTCTATTGATTGATCCTGATAAACCCTCAGAAAAGCAATTGGGCCGGCTCTGTGCTTATGCTGTAAAATCAGGTACTGATTTTATTTTTATCGGGGGTAGTTTTATTTCAAAAGACTGTTTCGGAGCCTGTGTTAAAACAATCCGGGAATCCTGTTCTATTCCGCTGATCATCTTCCCGGGAAGCACCATGCAGATTGACAAAGCAGCTGATGCTATTCTGTTTCTTTCTCTTATCTCAGGCCGCAATGCCGATTTGCTTATTGGCAAGCATGTAACTGCAGCCCCTGTACTGAGAAGCCTGAAGATTGAAGTTATCCCTACCGGCTACATGGTTATCGAGAGCGGTAAGCTTACGTCTGTTCAGTACATCAGCGGAACCATGCCCTTACCCGGAAACAAACCGGATCTGGCAGCACATACTGCATTGGCAGGGCAGATGCTTGGATTGAAACTCATTTTTATGGATGCCGGCAGCGGAGCCATTCATCCGGTAAGTGCTGAAATGATAAAATCAGTTAAGCAGTTGATCAACATTCCACTGATTGTCGGGGGTGGAATTGATTCAGCAGCCAAAGCCAAAAAAGCAGTTCGTGCAGGTGCAGATATCATTGTAGCAGGAAATGCAATTGAAAAAAACAAGAGCTCCATTTTCAGAATTGCCGATGCGGTGCATGAAGGATAGAATCCGGTAAAGAAGAAACAGCTGTTGATACTTTCTCTTCAGCAGAAGACTTACAGAACGTTATAAAAATCAGCCGGGATTACCCGCCTCGGTCTTTTACTATATTATTTAAGACTTGAACAAAGTAATTGAAATATAAATATTACTCAAATTGCAAACACTGAATTCTGAGAGAAATAATAAAAATGAATATCAACTATTTGTAATAATAGGAATACGAATAAAAGGGAACCTCTGAAAACCTTCTTTAAAGACCAAGGCATTACGTCTGACTTCCCATTTTTAATTTAGCATGATTATTTTATTTAGCTGATCCTCTTTTTTTGATCAACTATGTGAGCGGATTTGCAATTTGTTCACTCAGATCATTTGTAATTTCTTCTTTTGAGTTGTTATCAAATGTACTGCTCTTGATAAATTGTATCCGATTATTCGTAGAGTGACTCTTGCCGTAATTCTTTTTATTCCTATCGCTCTGATTAGTGGTTCGCCTTTTTGTTTGAGCCACCCGAATATATGTTCAACTCTGCACCGATGTCTTTCTGCCGTATTTTATTTTCATCCCAATCCGGAACGCCTCCATTTTTAATTTCATCATTTTCATCAGGTGTGTTGCGTTGTACTGGAACTTTTACAAAACAGGCATCGATCATTGTTCCTTTTTTTGCTATCAAACCGTACCGACTCAGCTGACGTTTTAAAGTCTCGAAAATCTGAACGATAACACCAGCATCTGTGAGTGTTTGACGATAGAGCCAAATTGTTTTTGCATCGGGGACAATGTCCTGTAAACCCTGGCCTATGAATCGCTGGAACGAAAGCCGATCAAGAAGTTGAATTTCGATCTGATCATCACTTAATCCATAATACTCCGCAAGTACCAGGAGTTTAAACATCATCAATCAGTCAAAAGATGGTCGTCCACCTTTACTATGATCGATTACAGGGAAAACTGTATCAAGAATTGGTCGAAATTGCTCCCAATTGACCTTTGAACTGAGAAGTTCCAAAGGATCCTTTACAATTATTTTTTCCTGCGGGAATTGTTCATCAAAAAGAGTTTGTACTTTTTTCCTTTTCATTCTGTAAATCTGAACTCCAATTGAGTCATCTGAAAATATTAACTGTGAATTTTTACACGAGGTTTTTAGAGGCTCCCTTTAGACTTTCTATTATTTTTTATGTCTGCATATCCAAGTCGAAACTGATGAATAATAGTGTCTGCATTGAATATGGCATATTGGGCCGAAGGCGTTTTATTGTCTTCTACTTGTTTCGTTAATATTCCATCAATTTCTTTCTTATTCATTTCTTGAGCGTTACTAGAGTTTAAGGTTAGAGTTGTCAATATTGCAATGAATGTGGTTTTCATAGCTTACTGGTAACTTATTTATTTATCTCATTCAGCAGGCAGGTCTTCCCCCGGAGTATTGTTTCTCCGGGTTAGTTCGCCTCTGCACTACCTGCTTTTTATCTATCCGAACTCATTCACCGGCAATTTGTACTATAACCAGCAGCAAGCTGCACTTATTAGGCAAAATTGGTTTTGTGTTTTTCGGTTGCTAAAGAATTCGGCCTGGCTAGAGTGAATACCCTATTATATAATTGGCTTGCAGAAGCCGGAATCCCTTACAATAAGCATCGGATTAACCCTGAGCCGGTTAAAAAATATGAATCAATACGCGTTTCGAAATTCTGTTCATCCGGCAGACTAACCAGTTAACCTGGTAGTTTTCTGATGGCTAACCATTACGGATAACACTAAAATTTATCAAATTTGCGCCCCCCCTCCTTCCCGAATCAGATGAATCAGAAGATCAGAAATATTGCGATTATAGCACATGTTGACCATGGTAAAACAACTCTGGTTGACCGCATTCTGCATCAGAGCGCTGTCTTCCGGGATAACCAGGAAACCGGTGATTTAATACTTGATAACAACGAACTGGAACGTGAACGGGGAATTACCATTGTTTCAAAAAATGTATCAGTAACCTGGAAGGGTGTTAAAATCAATGTTATAGATACACCCGGTCACGCTGATTTCGGAGGTGAAGTTGAACGGGTACTCTCGATGGCTGACGGAGTTCTACTTCTGGTTGATGCCTTTGAAGGGCCCATGCCTCAAACCAGATTTGTAACTCAGAAAGCTTTGGCATTAGGGCTTAAACCCATTCTGGTGATCAATAAAGTAGATAAGGAAAACTGCCGGCCCGATGAAACCCAGGAAGCTGTTTTTGATTTATTCTACCACTTGGGGGCTACCGAAGAACAACTTAATTTCCATACCCTTTATGGAAGTTCAAAGCAGGGCTGGATGAGTATTGACTGGAAACAGCCAACTCAGGACCTGGCACCCCTACTGGATTCCATCCTTGAATTTATTCCACCGGCACCCCGGCAGGAAGGTACTCCCCAGATGCTGATTACCTCACTCGATTATTCCAATTATGTCGGGCGGATTGCAATCGGACGGATATCCCGGGGAACAGTACAAGAAAATATGCCGGTTACCCTGGTCAAACGCGATGGCCGACAGATTCGTTCACGAATTAAAGAACTGATGGTGTTTGAAGGTTTGGGAAAAAAGAAAGTGAGTAAAGTGCAATCAGGTGAAATTTGTGCACTTACCGGATTAGAAAATTTTGATATCGGAGATACCGTAGCCGACTTTGAGCATCCTGAAGCGTTGAAACCCATTGATGTTGATGAGCCAACCATGAGCATGCTCTTTACCATTAACAACTCACCGTTTTTCGGGAAGGATGGCAGGTTTGTAACATCACGCCATCTGCGCGAGCGGCTGCATAAGGAAACCGAAAAAAACCTGGCCCTCCGGGTTGAGGATACTGCTTCGCCAGAAATCCTGCTTGTTTACGGAAGAGGAATTCTGCATCTGAGTGTCCTGATTGAAACCATGCGCAGAGAAGGCTATGAACTGCAGGTTGGACAGCCGCAGGTCATCATAAAAGAAATTGACGGAGTAAAATGCGAACCGGTTGAAACGCTTATTGTTGACACCCCGGCTGAGGTTGCCGGTAAAGTCATTGAACTGGTAACCCAGCGTAAAGGTGAATTGCTGATTATGGAACCAAAAGGTGATATGCAGCATCTTGAATTTAACATTCCGGCCAGGGGAATCATCGGACTGCGAAATGCAATTTTAACAGTGACTGCCGGAGAAGCAATCCTGGCGCATCGCTTCAAAGATTACCAGCCCTGGAAAGGTTCGATCCCCGAACGAATCAACGGAGTGTTGATTTCAAAAGAAGGTGGAAGTGCAACCGCTTATTCCATTGACAAGCTGCAGGATCGGGGTAAATTTTTTATTGACCCGGGCGATATCGTTTATGGCGGGCAAATCATTGGTGAACATACCCGCCCGAATGACATCGTGGTGAATGTGTGTGAGGCAAAAAAGTTAACTAACATCCGGGCCTCCGGAAGTGATGATGCTGCTAAAATTGCTCCCAGAATAAATTTCTCGCTCGAAGAAGCTATGGAATACATAGATAAGGATGAGTACCTGGAAGTTACTCCCAAAGCCATGCGGATGCGTAAAATTTATCTGGATGAACATGACCGCAAACGAATCGCAAGAAAAGCCGAAAGTGTGGACTAATTACCCCGGCTTCAGGAATTCAAATTGAAAATTAAAAAAAATCCCGCACTGATGCGGGATTTTCTATCAGGGCGAAACTGTAATCAGTTGCTTTTCTTACCCAGCATCAGCAGTTCATTCACCACTACTTCAGTAACGTACTTCTTATCCCCTTCCTTACCGGTGTAGCTGCGTGAAGTAAGACGGCCTTCAACGGCTATTTCACTGCCCTTATTCAGAAAATTTTCAATGATTTCTGCCGTCTTGTTCCAGGCTACGCAACTATGCCAGTTGGTTTCCGTTACCTTTTCACCTTTTGCATTGGTGTACTGCTCGTTGGTTGCCAGCGAGAATCGGGCTACCTTCTTCCCGGGTTCAAATTCTTTAACTTCGGGTTCCTGTCCAATGTTGCCAATCAGGCGAACGCTGTTTTTTAATGTGTTCATGATTTTTTTGTTTTTAGATGTTTGAATTGTGACGATTAAAATTTCGATTGCAAAAGTGTAGGGGTTGCTTTGAACAAGTCGGAATTTTTTCGGATACTTATGAGTATATCCGTTTAAAGTCGATTGAAATCGAATAGGGAGGCTGATTTTCAGTTACCTGGACATAAACCCGATTTATTAAAAATCCATATTTTTTTAGCTCGCAGATCAGCCTCGCTGATTACCTGCTGGGCTGATTCGCAGTTTTCCATAACTACTGCCCTGGTCTTTCCATTCCAGCTTGCCGATACAATTGCTTGAATTCATTAATGACCCCTTTTTTAAAGAAACAGGGTATAGCTGCACAACTACAAAAGCCGGCAGAAACCAAAAAACCAGTAAGTTGTCTCTTATCTCCTTTATTAACTTCGTGGTATGTCCGATGTTCACGATAAAAAGACAAGAATTTTTACATGAGCCCAATCAAAGGTAAGGATACCCGGCTGGATATCCTAGTTAGAAAATTCCTCCACTAGCATGGGTTGTGTTATACACTGCACAACTCTAAACGAAGAAGGGCTAAACGAAGTTTAAACTTTATGTTATGCGCATCACCCGGCTATTCCGACAAATCATGAACCGATAAACTAATTAGAAACTTATTTTTGATGTTGGTTTTACAACCACCCCGTACAAAAAAGTAAAAAAACTTACTGTTTTTTTTTAGTTTTAAGAAATGTTCTAAGTCTATCTACTAAAGAAACCGCAAGGACTCCAAGCAAAATAACTTGATACATTCGGATATTTGCAAACCCTGATTTAAAAATCTCAAATAAAAAAATTAAAATAACAACACAGCATAAGAGAATAAATAATTGCTCGTAATATTTCTTAACCATTTTATTAAGCTATTAGATGTTCCCAAGCACAATCAATTGCAATTGCAAGAAGACAAGCTTCAGGATCGAATGCACAAGCAATTGCAGATCCTAATCCCAAACTGTTTACTGTTTGAATAATACAATCAACGATACTTCTCTGTTCAGGAGTAACGCCTGTTGAGCTAACTGTTTCAGAAGTCCATGCACTTTTTGCAAAGGTCGCAGTTAGTATACTGGTTTTATCAGGGAACCACAAATTCCAAGTACCAGACATATCCAATAAATTAGTAAAATCTCCTCTGCTATTAACAACGAAAGTGAGATAATCGGTTGTGCCTAATTTATAGTAAGTGAAAAGAACTTGCTTTTCACCATCGCTCATTATTGTCGGAAGCCATAATGCTTGAAGAGTTGTGTTGTTAAATGTTAACAAGCGTTCCTCTCCTTTAATAATTCCGGCTGAAAAATTCGCAGTGTATGCTGCATAATCTTCGGACGCAAGGAAGTTGGATAAATCCTTATCGCTACTTGTGACAGCAGTATTAGACCTTGTGCTAAAGTTGTGACACGGGTTGCAGGATGAACAGTTACAATCAGACATGGTATTTATTTTTGAACAAATGACGAAAATAAAAATGAATAATAAGTGAGGGTGTTTATTTTTTATTCATCAGTTTAAGCTTGTAGTGTCGCCAGGGGTTGCGTATAACTTCCGGGTAAACCTGACCTGGTTTTCCCAAAACTAAAAACCGTTTTGTTTATTCACAGCTGCTTCTGGCATGGATATGAAGATTGTAACTACTTTGCAGTACCAAAAACTATAACAGGCTGTTGATCGAGAAAGGACTGGCTATGTTAAAATTCAAACGGCATGAATAAAAATATTAGGTCACGGGAGGAGTTGATTGTTGCACTTAAACTTTATCTCAAATTGCCGTTAGACAAAATTTATCATCGCACAAAAGAAATAATTTAACTCTCAAAAATCATTGGCAGAACTCACGGTTCAGTGACCATGCGGTTAAGCAATTTTGCAAGTGTGTACCCCTTTTATTAGTAAAGATGAAAAATTGGCCTACCTGGAGGAAAAAGGTATGTGGAACCTAATTTAGAATGAGTTCGTCAATGACAAAGAAGCATTCTTCTCTAAAAGTGAACAGATTCTAGCAGCGTTTCAGCATAAAACCATTGAAACAAAATTCAAAGACATTTTAAAAGGAACTGATCACTTAACAGGTAAAATAAAAATCCGTGAAATAAAAACACGAGTGAACCTGGATGTCTTCAGGCAAATCGTTCTTATGAATTATTCAAATAAATGTGCTGTCAGCGGAATTAACATTCCGGAACTTTTAATTGCAAATCATATTTTACCTTGGTCAGACCATGAAGCAGAACGGTTAAACCCCCAGAATGGAATTAGACTTTCACCTTTGTTTGATACATGTTTTAATAAAGGTTATATAAGCATTGTAAGTAGTTACAAAATTTATATTTCAAGTGTGTTAAAAGAAAAATCACACCAGCTATATTTTGATAACATAATTTAAGGAGTTGGATGGAAGGAAAATTGACTTGCCGAAAAAGTTTCTTCCAAAAAGAGAATTTCAGATGTGCAGTTCAAAAAATTTTTTTAAGAGAAATACTTAACCTTAAACCCAAGTCAGCAGAAGAACATCGTGTATTGCAATGCAGACAGTCAACAATGGCCTTGCATGCTGATTGCCAAGAACAGGTTTTACTTTGATGCCTGATTCCAGCCTGCCGGATACCAAAGATTGAATAACGCTGTTCTGCCCATTCTGACTCCCTCTATATCAGCCAGTTGCCTTTTATCAAATTAATTTTCCCTTCTATCCTGGCTAACAATTGAAAATTAGTTAATTTTGAATCATTCTAAACAAGGATATTTTTAACTCCTGATTACAAAAACCGAAATTTATAATGAGTAACAAAACACTGAACACTGAGCAAGGTCACTGGCTGCTGGCCAAGATGGGGAAACGGGTATTACGGCCGGGCGGCAAAGAACTAACTATGCGGCTGGTTGAAGGACTGCAGATCGGGACTGAAGACCATTTAGTTGAATTTGCCCCGGGGTTGGGATTCACGGCTTCGCTGCTGCTTGCAAAACACCCGAAGCAATATACCGGAATTGAGTTGAATGAGGAAGCTGCCGGACGGCTGCAGAAGAAAATCTTTGCCAATGGCTATAAGATTGTCAATACCAGTGCAGCAAACACCGGATTACCGGACGCATCAACTAATAAGGTAATTGGAGAAGCCATGCTGACCATGCAGCCCGACCACCGCAAGTCGGAAATCATTAAAGAAGCATTCAGAATTTTAAAACGGGGCGGACTCTACGGGATCCATGAGCTGGGACTTATGCCAGATCATCTTGATCCGGCTGTTAAAGATGAAGTGCAGCAAAGCCTTGCCAAATCCATTAAAGTAAATGCCCGTCCACTGACCCGAAGTGAATGGTGTGAACTGCTCGAGAAGGAAGGCTTTCGAATCAGGATGGTTGAAGAAAACCCGATGGACCTGCTCAAACTAAAACGGATAATTGCTGATGAAGGGCTGTTGAGAACCTTTAGAATCTATTTCAACATCATCACCCATCCGCATGCCCGCCAGCGAATCAACGAGATGAAAAAGACGTTTACCAAATATGAAGACCACCTGATCTCGTTTGCCATCATTGCAGAAAAGAATTAATAACAAATCATTTAATCAATACAATCCATGAAAAAACATAATGCATCAGCTGTTTGGAGCGGCTCAATTAAAGAAGGAAAAGGAACATTAACGACCAAAAGCAATGTCCTGAACAATCATCCGTACTCATTTAAAACCAGATTTGAAGATGCAAGCGGAACCAACCCGGACGAACTGCTGGCAGCTTCACATGCTGGATGTTTTGCTATGGCACTCAGCCTGATTCTGGGTCAGTCGGGATTTACCCCAACATCCATTCAGGTCAATGCGGAGGTTAGCATGGATCCCGGAAAACTTCAGCTTACCGGCTCTCATTTAACTTTGAAAGCAAAAATTCCCGGAATTGATCAGGCTAAGTTTATGGAATGTGCTCATGCTGCGAAAGAGAATTGCCCTATCAGCAAAGCTTTAAGCTTTCCGATTACACTGGATGCAACTCTTGAAAAATAAAAACCCGGTTCCGGGGTTTTATTATCTTTCCATTCTAAAATTCAACTTGTTATGAGTACCAATCAAGATTTATATGCAACCGCTACTGCTGAAACTGCAAAAATGAAAGCCGAGTTGGCTCCAAAGCAAATTGAAGCTTGGAGAACATTCAGCCGAACTGTTTTCAAGGAAGGCGTTCTGGATGAAAAGACCAAACAACTAATTGCAGTTGCTGTTGCACATGTTACGCAATGTCCATACTGCATTCGTGCACACGTTCCCCAGGCTTTAAAAAAAGGAGCATCCAGGCAGGAAATTATGGAGGCAATCTGGGTAGCTGCTGAAATGCGTGCCGGAGCTGCTTATGCCCATGCAAACATCGCATTTGATGAAATGGAGAAGAGTGGGCAATAAATTTCAGCTCTGAAATTTTTTTAATCAGTTTTCTTTAATGATTTTTGGTGCCTGGATTCATCATTCACACAAAAAGAGAATTGAATAAGTCGCTTTATACTTTTTTTACTGAAGACCATCATCGGCTGGAGGCACTGCTGGATAAGGCAACTGCAACTCCGGGTTTTGTGGATCCGGAACTTTACCATCAGTTCCGTACCGGCTTACTTAAGCATATAAAAATGGAAGAAAAGGTTTTGTTTCCGGCAGCTCAGCGTGCCAATGGCAATCAACCCATTCCATTAGCAGCTAGGCTCAAACTTGATCATGGGGCAATTACTTCACTGATGGTCGTTCCTCCTACAGAAGAAGTAATTAAAGTAATCCGTCATGTCCTCGAAAAGCATGACTTACTGGAAGAGGAACCCGGAGGCATGTATGATATCTGTGAAAAACTTACTGCCGGAGAAACCGAAGCACTGCTGGAAGAACTGGGAAAAGCTACTGAAGTACCGGTTCATCCTTTTAATGAAGCAAGCTATGCACTTGAAGTAGCTAAGCGAACTTTAGCCAGAGCCGGTTTTGATTATGCTGACATCGTCAGCCAGGATCAGACTCAAAACAGTTAACTTCTGAATTGCTGCTTAAGCTCTGATTGTGGTTTTGCTGAACGTTTTCGGACGAAGTCAGGAATAAACAAGACTTAAATCAGTTTTCTGAATAATTCAGGTCATTTCTGAATTGGTTCGTCATTCCAATATTTACCCTCGTTCTGAAAAGGCCTGGAAGGATGATGCACGATTGTTTAACCTGTAAAGCGCGAGGTTGCTCTGTACTTGAGAGTTGTGATGAACCAACCTTGATGACTATCAGTGCCTTTAAATTCACTAAACTCCTTCAGCGAGGCCAGCGGCTGGTTACTGAAGGAGATCCGGTTGAAGGAATTTATTTTATTAAAAAAGGAGTTCTGAAAACAGTGTTAACCGGGAGAAATAACAAACCCTACCTGTTCAGGATTTCAGGAACCGGTTCCGTATTCGGTTACCGTATGGATACTGAGCAGAGCCGACATCCCGGAACCGTAACTGCTTTGTCGGATGTCATTTATTGTTATGTCCCCAACCGGGTTTTTGACAATATCACACAAAGCAATCTGTTACTGAGGCGGCAAATTAGGAATCTGTTTTTAGTAGAACTAAACCAGCTCAGACAAAGTGCTATCAGCCTGGCCCACAAAAAAGTTCGTGAAAAGATTGCTGAAGCATTATTGATGCTGGTTGCTATTTACCTGAAAGAAGAAAACAGCACTGTTTTCAGTATTGATCTGAGCAGGCAGGACATTGCTGATCTTACGGGAACAACTAAAGAACAAGTCTCAAAAACACTGAAAGATTTTGAAAGAGAAGGACTTCTAAACTGCAATGGCAGGAAGTTTAATTTCATCAACCAATTAAAGCTGCAATTTATTGCCGGTATCCATACAACCGGTGAAAATCAGAAATCCTATTCAAAAAAATACGAAAACGTAATTAATGGTACATCAAATTAATAACTTAAGGCAGAGCAATGTCATCATTCTGTCATTTTTGTGGCCGTTAGTTGATAAACACGAATTACATAACACTTAAACACTTAGAAATATGGAAAACGACCAACAATCAGAAAACAAGAAAATGACTTTCGGGAGAATGATTATGGACGACTATATGCTATTAATGGCACTTGGGATTACCATTTATGCTATTTTCTATCTCTTATGGGGGGTTATGGAATTATCAAATCTTCCGGCAATTCCTGAAGAACTAAAGCAAACACTAATAAAATAATAATCATTCACAAAAATCCTATACTATGAGCTTATTCCAACCGGCAGAAGGATGGTACGAAACCAAAGTATCCAAAGATGAAAAAATGTGGATGGCCATTTCCCTTGTTCTGTGCATCATCCTGTTTATCTGGATGATTATGTGGCATGTTTATGGGAAGCAAAATCCATCCAGCACAACTTACAAAACCAGTACAGCAGAATTTGCAAAACTCAGTGAAGCCTATATCCGGCAAAACATGGTAGGCTCTGATAATGGAATTCCTGTTGTTCGTCCTCAGCCAAACAGCGATGTTTTTATTCTGGCTGAGATGTGGCGGTGGAGCCCGGTTCTGGTTCTTGAAAAGGACCAGTCCTATAAATTTCATATTTCTTCAAGAGACATAGTTCACGGGTTTTCCATTCAGCCGGTCAACATGAACTTTCAGGTATATCCCTTTTATGATTATGTGCTGGAGTTTAAACCAACCGAAGCCGGTGAATACAAAATAATCTGTAATGAGTTCTGCGGAATCGGTCACCATACCATGATCGGTAAGATTGTGGTAATTGAACAGGATGCTGACCTTAAGCTTTATGGTTACGAAATCCTGAAAAAAGCTCCGGACCCGCTTCCTCAGAAGTCATCTTCAGCACCGCTGACAGAAGAAGAAAAAGCCATTTTGGGTGAACAGATCTACACGTTGAAAGGATGTGCTGCCTGCCACAAAACAGACGGGAGCAGCCTGATTGCTCCGGCATGGAACGGCATTTATGGTAAAGAAGAACAGGTAACTGAGAACGGCAATAAACTAACAGTTACAGTAAATGATGAATACATCCGAGAATCTATTTTTGATCCCCAGAAGAAAATTACTGTTGGCTTTGAGTCTGCTCTCATGCCTGCTTTACCATTAACAGACGAAGAAATTGATTACGTTATTTCTTTTATAAAAACCTTAAAAGACTAACCGGTAAAAACAAAAACTATGTTCAGAACTTGCGATATCACAGGATTTAAAGTTGACTTACAGTCAGAAAAACTTATTCGTTACAATGCTGTCTTTGCAGTTATTTCATTACTGCTTGCAGTTACAGCAGCTCTGCTGCTGGTCTTTACCCGTTACCAGCCTGTACACCTGCTGGGTGCTGAATGGTATTACCGTTTAGTCACGTTTCATGGTTTAAATGCATTAATTTTCTGGATTATTTTCTTTGAGATTGCCGGACTATATTTTGGCTCTACGGTTGTATTGAACACCCGCTTTTGTTCCCCCCGGTCAGGATGGATAGCCTTTATCCTGATGGCTGCTGGGCTGGTCTTATCAAACATCATCATATTGATGGGTAAGGCAGACGTTATGCTGACTTCCTACACTCCACTCAAAGCACATCCGCTCTATTATCTGGGAATCATCTTGTTTGCCGTAGGAGCATTACTTGCAGTGATTCTGTTTTTTGGTAACCTGATGCTGGCCAAACGCGAAAAAGCTTTTGATCAGACCTTGCCTCTTTTCACCTATGGGTTAATGACAGCTGCTATCATTGCCGTGATTACACTGGCAACCGGGGCGATTATCTACATCCCGACTTTCCTCTGGTCACTTGGGCTCATTGAAAATGTTGATCCGGCAATGTATAAACTGATCTGGTGGGGGTTAGGTCATTCATCCCAACAGATCAATGTTGCCGCTATGGTTTCAATCTGGTATATGGTTTCATTTCTAACTGTTGGCGGAACTTCTATCAACGAAAGAGTATCACGTTCAGCTTTTGTATTATACATTCTTTTTATCTGCCTGGCCTCTGCTCATCACCTGCTTACCGACCCGGGAGTCAGTAGTGCTTGGAAAGTGTGGAATACAAGTTATGCGATGTATCTTGCTGTTCTGGCGTCTATGATTCATGCTTTTGCAGTTCCTTCCTCGTTTGAATCAGCACAGAGGAGATGGGGATATAACAAAGGATTATTTCAATGGCTCTCAAAAGCACCCTGGAGCAACCCGGCCTTTTCAGCAATCATCCTGGCCGTCATTGGTTTTGGGTTTATTGGCGGAACAACCGGAGTCATCTTCGGAATGGAGCAAACCAATATTATTGTGCATAACACCATTGCTATCCCTGGCCACTTTAAAGGAACAGTTGTAATCGGAACAACCCTTACCTTTATGGGGATTACATATTACCTGATTCCGTTAATTTTCAGAAGAAAGATTGTCGGATTTAAATGGGCACAGTGGCAACCCTGGCTTTTCTTTATCGGAATTGCACTGCTTTCCATTTCCATGATTGTACTGGGTCAGCTGGGAGTTCCCCGCAGACACTGGGACTCTACCTTCTCAGGTGGCCCCTTTACTTATAATTTCAATCCGGCAGTTGATTTCTTCTGGGCGCTGATGATGATTGGTGGAACACTTGCCTTTCTGGCAACACTCATTTGGATTCTGATTGTCGTTTTTTCAGTTACCATCGGACCAAAAATAAACAGCAAAGAAGATATGCAGCTGACTATCTCACCATTGGCTCCAGCAGCAAAAGCTCATAAAGGATTTGAAGCTCCGGGGACACTTGCACTTACCATGATTTTCCTGCTGGTCTTTATTGCCTTGTTTTTCTTAAACTGGAAATGGCTGGCAGCAACCTGGAATGTTAATTAATCCGGGTTACCTTTATAAACAATTTACATCTGGGAGTCTTTTCCCAAAATCAGTTGCACTATGTTCAGCTCTGGTAATAAATGGTCTTTGTATCTGCTTATTTTGTCAGCCTGGGTAGTCAACTGTGGTTTCAATCTCCCTGATGAAAAGAAATACCTTGCTCAGCGGGTAGCTGATATTTCTCTGTTTGATGCCAATGGAAAGGAGTTCAAACTGTATCAACTGTTAGGAGAAAAGCCGCTCATCATCTCTCCGGTTTATACTCGCTGTGCTTCTCTCTGTGGTTTAATCAGTAACGGAGTCTTTAGCGTGATCCATGAGCTGGGAACCGTTGGAAAGGATTTCACTATGATTAGTTTTTCATTTGACAGTACCGATACAGCCGAAGACCTTTCATTTTATGAAAGCCGGTGGAAAATGAACGGGAGCAGCTGGAAAACTGTTTCTGCTTCTTCAGAACAGATCCGGCAGTTGATGGCTTCTGTTGACTATCAGTATGACTTTGATATTGCAACCCGTGAGTATAATCATCCGGCAATCCTGATTGTTTTAACTCCGGCCGGCAGAATTTCAAGGTATATTTATGGATTAAATCCGGCAAAAAAAGATATCAGGCTGGCAGTAATGGAAGCTATGGCTGAAAAGACAAGACCGGGCCTGTTTAACGGGTTTTACCTGCGCTGCTTCGGTTACGATCCTGTTTTAAGAACATATAAGATTGATTGGCGCTTTATCATTTCAACATCAGCCGGGCTTCTTATGATTTTACTAATCACCCGGATTTTTATAAAATCGTTTTTCATCACAAAAAATCAGAATGGTTAAACAGACGCAAGCAACAAAGACTTTAAAAGAGCCTACAAAAGGTCATCAGCTATTTCAAAAATTTTCAACTGTATTCGGGAAAATATATTCAACAAAATTAAACCCTCTCTACAACTTGGGCAGCATTTCCGTGCTCCTGTTCATTGTAGCCTGCATTTCGGGAATCTATATATTTATTTTCTATAACATCAATCCACGTTATGCCTGGGACTCGGTTGAGGCCATGTCGAACAATCTGTTTAACGGATGGATGCGGACTATTCACCGGTATTCTTCTGATCTATTGGTAATTTTTATTCTGCTTCATCTGCTTCATACCTTGTTTACTTCAAAATTTAAAAGGCTGGTTTCGTGGATCAGTGGGATTATCTCTTTCCTAGTCGTTATCATAATCGGGGTTACCGGTTTTATCCTGGTATGGGATCAGAAAGCAAAACTGGCCGGCTACCTGACAGCCAAGCTATTTACCAGCCTCCCGATTTTTGATCCGTCAATTGCCGGTGCTTTTTTATTAAATGATTTGTCAACTGTTGGCGGCTTTTTTAAAGTTGCATTATTCGGTCATATTGTATTTTCACTCATTACTGTCATTGTTATCTGGGTTCATGTACTTAATATTTCAAAACCTAAGATTGTACCTCCTAAAAAACTGATGATTTATGTTCTCATTGCATTAGGTATGATCTCCATCATTTTCCCTGTTCAGAGTGATCCTCCGGCTCAGTCTTCTAATCTCCCGATTCAAACAACATTCGATTGGTACTACTATTTTGGTTACTACCTGATGAAATTATTCAGTGTAAATCAAAACTGGATTATTTTAATCGGCTCTGGCATCTTTCTGTGTATTATTCCTTATATCCTTAAAAGGAAAAATAATCCACCGGTTTATATTGATCTTGATAAATGCGATGCCTGTAACCTTTGCTCTTATGATTGCCCGTATGAAGCCATTGATATGCTCACCCGGAACGGAGAACGGAAGGCCATTCTCTCACCCGACAAATGTGTTGGCTGTGGCATTTGTATTGGTTCGTGCGATGAACATGCAATCAGCTTTCCGGGTTTTCCAGAGCTGCTTCTAAAAGCAAATGATAACAAATCGAATGTAACCCTTTTCAGCTGTAGTTACTTCCCGCCACCCGAATTGCCGGAAGGGCTTAATCTGGTTCATTATCAGGTCCCGTGTACCGGCAGTGTGATGCCAAAAGATGTCCAACAGATCCTGGAGAACAACAGTCATAAAGTGGCCATTCTAAGTTGTGAAGACTGCTATTACCGTTTTGGTAAGAACTGGACAATCAAACGATTTCTCAGGGAGCGTGCCCCGACATTCTCCCGGAAATATGATGCTTCTAAAGTCAGGCTGTTTACTCTAACCCAATACAGCAAAGAAAAACTCCTTGCTTTTTCACAAGACACAACTCAAACAGAAATCAGAAAAGCACAGTTTTCAATTGCCGATCATGAAAAAGCAAAACCGGTTCTTTCCGTATTAATCATGGCTTTATTCTTTGCGCTGATGATTCCACTGAGCAGAACCACAGTTAGATTCTTTAATCCGGCTGAAAAAACACTGATTGTAACTTTTAAATACATCTCCACACCCCAGGAGTATGAGCAATCTACTTCTGCAGCTGCTCACATGCAAGCCCGTACTCCGGTTGTAAAGAAAAGAAGTTCGGTTCGTCTTAAAATTTTTTCATCTGTTGACCAAACTCTTCTTTTTGAAAAGGTTTACGACCCGAGAGGATTAAGGCAGGATATCGCAATGTTTATTTATGCCCAGCTTAACCCGGCTACCGACCGGGTTGATGTTGAGTTTGCTGAAATTGCATTTCCTGAAAAACAATATCAGCTAAAAAATCTCAGGCTGCGGGAAGGAGATGGTACATTTGTCATCCTGAAAGAGGGGAAACTTGAAGTAGCCGGCAGCAATTAGTATAACTGTTGCAAGTTGAAGTACCCGTTTTCTTTTGGTCTTTTCAAACATTTATCATTCTTTCCTGTTTAACCAAATAACTAAAAACAAAAGACCTATGGCAAAAAAGACAATCGCAGGACCACGCAGGCTTGGCCCGTTAACTCCACTTGTTGGTGAATGGGAAGGTAATGTCGGAATTGATATTTCTTATCACAATAAGGATGATAAAATTTCTGAAACCGGTTATTTTGAAAAAGCCTGGTTCAGACCTATCCCGGTTGTTGAAAACGGACAACAAACCATGGATGGGTTAACCTATCAAATGACAGCCTGGCGTCATGGTGAAGAAGCCATGGATCCGTTTCATGATGAAGTAGGTTATCTTCTATGGGATAAAATGAACGGGCAGGTTATGCGTTGTTTTGCAGTACCTAGAGGTTTGGCTATACTGGCAGGAAGCCCAGCAAAGGCGTTTGATAAGAAACTACGATTTGATGCTGACCCCCGATCTGAAACGTATGGTTTATCACAAAATAAGTATTTGTTTGAGCGGGCAAGAGCAATTTCATTCAAAAGTATCTTTATCTTTCATGACAATGGTACTTTCAGTTACACTTCCGATTTGGTTTTAAAACTTGCTGCAACCGGGGCTCAGATGCATCATACTGACAAAAACTCACTACAACTGGTTAAACGGTATCACCCTGGTATCCTTCACAACTGATTTGATTTTACTATTTTAAAACTTATCCATTCAAGGAGGCGTAGGCCTCCTTTTATTTTCTGAACACAAATAAAAACCGGAATACGTCAATGACTCACTCCGGTTTTAAAAAGTTTACTTTTAAGAATTAACTTCTTCTATCTTATCATCCGGTAAACTAAGTTGATAACTAACCAGCCTCAGATTATCTTATGATTACTTTACCTTTCATTACTACATGAAGACTGCAATAATAATCAGCACTTGAGTCAAATACCTTTTTAAAAGTATCACCGGTATTTAATGTATCAGAAGCCCAGTCACTATTTGTTTCTTCAGTTACATTGTGAGCTACAACATCCTCATTAATCCAGAAAACAGTATCGCCTTTATTAACCGTAATCTCTTGTGGAATAAATTTCATCCCGCTTATTCGTACGGTATCCGTAACCGGATTGCCGGCTGTTACTGTTGCTTCTTCTCCTGATTGATTTTGCCCGGAATTTCTGCAAGCTGCTGTAACCAATAATACAGCAGCTGTTAGCACGAAACCGAGTGATTTGCTTAAACCTCTCATTACATTCCTTATTTTAATTCAGATTGTACTTTTTTAGCATGTGCCAGGTGACTGTCCAGCACAGGTGAAATGGTTACAAACAGATTCTTTAATTCTTTATTCTGAGTTTGCGGAATAAGTACATTTTTAACAGTTGAAATTACTGCTTCATGGTATGCAACTTCATTATCAATATAGGCTTTATCAAAAGCTTTACCTGATTTTGAATTCAAATCGGCTGTTACTTTCCTGGAGTTTGTAAGCAGTTGTTGAGTTACTGCATTATCTTTTGGTGTTACTCCAAGTTTGCCGGCAAGATCAACTGCCTGTTTAATTACTCCCTCATGATCTCTGATCATTGTTTGTGCAAAATTTTTAATGTTCTTATCAGTTGCCTTTTTTAAAGCAATCTTCCCGTAATCAACATCAATTTGATTTGCAGTTACAGCTACAGATGCAATTTCCGGGTCTGTAAGCTTCGGGCTGTCCTGTGCCTGAGCACCGGCAGACATCAATGCCAGTCCCATTAACATGGCGGCATTTCCAAGATAAATTTTTAATTTTTTCATGATATTTATTTGTTTAATGTTAATTTAAAAACATGTTCACTATAACAGAGTGTATTACAATCCGATTGGTTACAAGAAAAACAAAATTTCCTGATTCATTATTCTTTTACAGATCAATGACAATTGCTGAACCTGATGCAACCAGCTAATACACTGAAGATTACATTCTATATGCACGGTCTGACGCCTTTTGGGTTCTGTTTAACTCAGACACGATTACTCAGGCTCCCGGGAGTCTGATGGTAGTAAACATAACCTGGATGCTCAATTTTTCTAACCCGAAAATTCTTTTCTGCCCGTTCCCAGAAATCACTATCTTCTGCATAGGACATTGTGTCATCAAACCCTCCGACAGCAGTAAAGACTTCTGATTTACCAAAAAAAGTAGCTCCGATATGGCATTCCGACAAATGGATTTTTTTGTCTGGCTGGTTTTTATCTTTTACATATGGATCTCCGATAATGATTTCGCCCCCTTCAACCAGATCAACTTCAGGGTTTGCTTCCATAAACCTGACTCTGCTTTCAAGATAACCGGGTTTATACGCATCATCACTATCAAGAAACGCAATGTATTTTCCTGTTGCAGCTTTAATTCCGGTATTTTTTGTCTGAGAAACTCCGCGGTGCGCCTGGCGCAGATACCGGATGTTGTTATGATCTTTCATAAACATGCTGACTACCCAGAAAGTATGATCATCACTTCCGTCATCAACAACAATCAGTTCAGCATCTGTAAAAGACTGATTCAGAAAAGAAGAAATACTCCTGTTCAGATACCCGGCACGGTTGTAGGTTGCCATAACAACAGAAACCAAAGGTTTATTTTGTTTATTCATTGGTGTAACTCATTCGCTTCAACTGGGTACGGCTTTTCTAAATAGTATCCCTGAACTCGTTTCATCCAAAGTTATAAAATTGAATATTCGTACCTGCTAAACAATGAATCTTCATTCCGGATTTGGCACCTTTTGCTTTTTCTGTTCTTTTCACGGCAGCATGCAAGAAAATTAATAACGGCCATAGCTTAGCTATTCCGGTTTTCCGTCTTTTCATCAAACTTCCGGCTTAAGCTGAAAAACAAAGCATCATGCCTATGTAATCAGTTGGTTCATGAGGAATCTTTTCAGCGTTTCCAAACCCCATGTGAGTCCTTTTTTAAAATTTTACATGTCGGGATTCCTCTGCTTTTACAAGTATTCCTCAGACTGAGTAAGCAAATCTCAATCTACCCCAATGCAGCAACCGTAAGCAGAATGGCGCTTTCTGTTTCTGCTTTAACACTATGGGGCACTTTTGCCTGGATTGCTACCATCTGGCTGGCCTGCAGCTTTAATTCCTGGTCATCAGCTGTAAAAGTTACTTCACCTTCCAGTACCTGAACGCTCACATTGGCTTTTGCCTGATGAGTTTTAAGAACTGCTCCATGGTGCATTCCAATCAGGACAATTCGCAATGTATCTGACTTAAATAAGGTAATTGAGTTATGGCTGCCTTCCTTCCAGATTGTTTCCTGCTTGATCTGACTGAGGTACTTTTTCAGATCCATTTCTACAAGACTGGCATTAAGTAACCGGTCACCTTCGGGCCGGAGCTGGGTTGAAATGTTTGATTTTTCTGTCATATCTGTTAAGATTTATTTTCAGTTAACTTGAACGCATGGTAATCACCCGCCTGATGAAACCTGTTGGAATCAAGCCCATTGCCTGCTCTAAGGTAAAGATAATGAAATAACACTTCAGGAACCCCGATTATTTTACTCCCTGACTTTGATCACCCTGACTTTCCACACATCCGGACCTTTTTCAATGTATTCCCATTTAAACGGTTCTTTACTTTCAGCTTCCATCTGATAGTAGAGTGGTTTCGGGTCGTGGTCATTGGTAAACTCAAAAGCTTCGCCCGGCTTAATATCTGCAAAAGCCTTGTAAAACATTTCATGCCGTTCTGCAGGCGGATAGGGTCTGATGTCAAACTCATTAACTACCGAGAAACCATCATCACCTAACCCACTGTTATCCTGCTTGGTAATATGAACAACAATCTCACCGGTTTCCTTTTTCTTATAAATCCACTTATGCTTTCCCTCAAATTTTTGGAAAAAGATTCCGTGAATTTCAACCGGGTCTTCCGGTGCGATAAGCTCCATGGTTGTTCCTTCTTCCATCATTCCATAGCGGTGAAAAACAATTTGTTTCCACTCTTTCGGGTCAGCCTTCCTCAGATCTAGTAAGGTTGCTATTCCTTCAAACTCCCGTCCTTTTGATTCTTCTGTACGAGTTACTTTTACTTTCCACTCCCGGCCACCGCGGTTCAGGTATTCCCATCCTACCACATCTCCGTAAATAGAACGGAACTCATAATATAACGGGATGGGATCATGATCATTGATAAAAATAAAACTCTCTCTTACCGGTAATTCCTTAAACATTTTGATCAGCATTTCATGCCTTTGAATTGGAACATAAACTCTAACATCAATTTCTTCTTTCGGGATATTTACTTGGCTCATAATTATTGTTTTTTTTAATAGAATTGAATTTTAAACAGGTTGAAATATTTGTGCTAATCTACAACAGTATGGCTTTTATTTATATTAAACTGGTTTTAATACCATAAGAACAATGACTACCAGGAAAATCACATTCTCAATCCGTTCATAGAAGAACAGTCTTTTTGCCAGCAGGAAATATTCGGTCGGTATATCATCTCCCGGATGATTGCTCAGTAATGATTTTATTGGTTTTGATCTTGGAGATAAGATAACCGGGCCAAATCCCAATGCAACCAGGAACAGCACCAGGCTGATCACATACCATCCCATGTTAAAAAGATACGGACGCATTGCTCCCATTGCCAATCCGGTTAGAAGCAAGAGCGTTCCACCCACCATAACAAAGTTATGTAGCCGGTTCCGGATAAAATATGCATGCCTGAGTTCGGTCATGGTCTTTGCTTTAGTAACTACATAAATCATAATAAACCCAGGCCCCAATCCCAGGATAGCTGATATGACATGAACAACAAGAAGTATCCGGTATAACTGAAAGCCTGTCATTTCAGGTAGATCGTCTTTGATTCATTTGAATTTGCTGAAAATAAGAAATATAAGGTTAAGGATTAGTCTTGTCTCAATTCCCTGCAAGTTTAGAAACAAAACAGACTTACAACTGTCGGTTAAAAGTAAAAATGCCGGTGGTTTGCCGATTGAATCCCAAAAATTTTAAGGTTCTGTTAAAAGTAATTGATTGAGTTCTCAGAAATTTCATTAGTCAGGCTGAATAGTCACATTCTTCATCCCCGCACAAATCCTTTCTTTCATTTCCATCTACACCCGGTTCAGCTTGGCTTTCCCTGAAGGTTTCTGAGAGCGCACTCACAAAAACCTCTACAGGCTGAGCTCCTGAAACTGTGTATTTACTGTCAATAACAAAAAACGGAACACCGGTAATTCCGAGATCCCTGGCTTCCATCATATCATCTCTGACTTCATCAGTAAGTTCAGTTCCTTTCAGAAATTCAGTTACTTCTGCTTTGTTCAGACCAATCTTTTCAGCCAGCGTAACCAGCTCTTCATGGTTACCAACATTCTGACCTTTTGTAAAATGTGCTTCAAACAATGCTTCCTCCATTTCAGAATCTTTCCCGCTTTTCCGGGCAAAATGAATCAGCCGGTGAGCGCTGAATGTATTTACAGGAATTGAAATATCCTGACGGAAATCAATTCCTGCCCGGATTCCGGACTGGCGTATATGCTCCATCATTGTTTCAAGTTGCTGGTGTGGCATTCCCTTTCGATCAATCAGATAAGCTGTTGTTGAAATTGTCAGTCCCTCATCCGGAAGTAACGGATCCAGCTGAAAGCTTTTCCAAATTACCTGAACCTCTTTTGAAAAAGGTACCTGTTGCAAAGCTTTCTCAAAATGTTTTTTACCTAAATAGCAAAATGGGCACATCACATCTGACCAGATCTCAACTTTCATTTCTCATTCAATAATTTCAGTTAACTAACTATTCAACGTCTGTTTTGTTTGGAAATCAGACATTGATTTTGCAAAATTAATTGACCGGGCTTGATCTCATCAGAAGTTTTTCATTTATCAGCTAATCATTTGATAGAAATAGAATCATCTACCAGTGAACTGCTATTTTTGGAAAAATGATTACTCAAATCAGTATGTAGTTATGAATCTTAAAATCGAATCCGACCATCTTCCGGATTATCTCGGAGAAATTCCGCCAGTGATCCGGTTCAATACTCCGTTAATCCGAGAACAGATTATACGGATTGAGTCACAGGCATCCACTCAAACAGAGAAGGCAAAACTCGCCTTTGAAACTGCCCGAGACCAGATCTCTCATTCATTTGATATTCAAAGCATGATAATTACTATTACTGCGGAAGATACACTTGAAAAAAAAGAAGGAATCTGCTTTGCAAAATCACATCTGCTGGCAAGCTTGCTTCGAGGAATGGGGATACCGGCAGGGTTTTGTTACCAGCGTGTGATGAGAAAGGGAACTGTAGAATCTGGCTATGCGCTGCACGGATTAAATGCGTTGTACCTGGAAAGAATTGGTTGGTTCAGGGTTGACCCCAGGGGTAACAAGCCGGGAATTAATTCACAGTTTTCGACCGGGAAAGAACAGCTTGCGTATCCGATCCGGGCTGAGTACGGAGAAGTTGACTATCCGGATGTGCTTACAGCACCCTTGTCTTCAGTAATTAGGGCAATGACCGAATCAGCAGATTGCCAGGCACTGTTTTACAACCGGCCTGATAATCTTTACAGCAGTTAATTCTGATTAAACCATCTATTTATTTCTTCATAAGACGGATGATCCGGGAAAAGCATTTGCCAGTCATCATCTTCTTTCATTTTATTGATTAGCAGCTTCAGATGATTTAGAACAGCCATCATAGGCCGGCTTCCTACACTCACTCTGTTAATTTTTAATTTTTTTAGTTTTTTCAAATCCAGTGAATTTCTGAACAAGATATTCAGTGGTAAATTAATTCCGGCTTTGAGCTGAGCTACAGTTTCATGATCCTGAACAAACGGAATAAAAATACCATCCGCACCTGCTTGTTCAAATGCTTTGGCTCTTTCAATACAAATCTGGATTCTCTCTTCCAGTGATTTGTCTGAAAGCATGGCATCTGTTCTGGCATTGACAAAGAGATGAATCCCTTTTTTGTTGCCTGCTTCTTTAGCCAGCTTGATCAGTTCCGTCTGATGGTCTGTTGGATTCAGATTTGCAGAATGGGCCTGTCCATCTTCAAGATTGATTCCCACCGCTCCTGCTTCAACCACCTGACTAATGAATTGAAAGAAAAGCCCGGTATCATTCCGGTAATATCCTCCTTCAATATCAGCCGTAACCGGAATTGTAACGCAGGTTGCAATTCTGGTAATCATTTCAATCATCATTCCCGATGGGATGTGTTCTCCGTCACCGAATCCGAACAGCCATGATATTCCGGCACTTGTAGTAGCAACAGCCGGGAATCCGGCTTCTTCAACCATTTTAGCTGAAGTACAATCCCATACATTGGGAAGAATCAAAATCTTGTCTTCCTGATGCAATTTCATGAATTGCTCTGCTTGCTGTTGCCTGAAGATTGTGTTCATTCTCACATCAGATTCAACTCTTCTTAGGTGAATTAAGCTTTCAAAGGAGGTTTGGCAGGCCTGACTTCAATTTTACTTGGTAACACCCTTGGGTTCAATTTCAGGAGATTAAAAATTATTTCACCTAAATCTTCAGGCTGGATTTTCCATGCATCCTTTTCGGATGGAATGTGGTTATTAAAATGACTTGCTACCGAGCCGGGCATTATGGTTGTTACTTTCACATCCTGCTGACGCAGGTCAAGCATTAAAGCCTGAGTAAAGCCAACTACAGCAAATTTACTTGCATTATAAGCAGTGCTCTCAGGTGAGAAATTTATACCGGCAAGGCTGGCTATGGTAATGATATAGCCTTTTGATTTCCTGATTGCATCCAGTGATGCTTTTACACTGTTAAAGACACCCGTTACATTCGTATCAATCACGCTGTTCCAGTCTTCATAACTCAATGATTCAATAGGTGCAAAAGCACCCACTCCTGCATTTGCAATGAGGACATCAAGCCGGCCCCATTTTTTTAAAATTGCATTTACTGCTTTTATTTCATCTTCAGGGTTTCTCACATCCGATTGCACAGCCATCCTGTCAGACAGGCTACCCGTAAATTTACTGACTGCTTCTTCTGCTGCCTTCAGGTTGCGACTGCTGATGGCAACCTTGAAACCTTTGTTAAGCAGGTATTGGGCGACTCCGTTTCCAATACCCTTACTTCCCCCGGTTATATAAACAACTTGCTGATTCTCCATACTGGCTGTTTTTTTGTAAAGTAAAACATTTTAGGAAGTGATAAGTTTTCAATTCATTCCTAACCGTTGAGAATCCATGAAAAGTTTCTTTGCCCGACAAGAAAAACAATTAAGAGCTGCAGCATCAAAGACGAGTCAGCTTATTCCTGTCATAAACTGCTTTTGAATTCAATAAATAAATAAACAAGGATAACAGGCTGAGCCCTGCAGTTACCAGATACATAAATGAGAATCCGGCATATTCGCTCAGGAGTGCTCCGAATAACATACCCATTCCGATTCCCAGATCAAATCCGGTGAGATAGGTTGAGTTTGCTGTTCCTCTTTTTGAGGCAGGTGCCATATTGTTGTAAATTGTTTGTAAAGCAGGGAACAGTGTACCGAATCCTAAACCAAGAATAAAAGCTGAAAGACCGTAGGAATAAACATTCTGAAAAGATGCAAAACACAGGTAGCCTATGGTAATTGCAATGATTGCAACAGTCATAACCCAGTGCAGGTAGCCACGGTCCACAAATTTTCCGGAGTTTATCCTTGAAAGAATAATTCCGGCTGCAATAAATAAGAAAAAAATACCGGGGTTATGAATTCCGATTCGTTTACCATACAAAACTGCAAAGGCAATCAATGTTCCCCATCCAAAAGACAGAAATAACTGATTTATAAAGATCGGGATAGCTTTAATCAGAATAAACCGGTCGAACGACACAGGCGGTTTCCTGGCAGCTTTTTTTCTTTTTGGAATATCAATTAAGTTAACAGCAAAGACTGCCAGCACACCCATTGCAATAGCAGAAGTGATCAAAACCGGGAACCCATACGATTCATAGATATTTACAGCAATATAAGGAGCAATTGCCATGGCAATGTTCATATTCACTCCAAAGAATCCAATCCCCTCTGCTCGTCTTGAAGGAGGGATGATATCAATTGCTACGGTATTGGCTGAAACCGTTGACACTCCCCAGAATAAGCCATGAATAAACCGCAGCACAACAAAAAACAATATGGTAACTGCAAAATAATATCCAAAGAACATTGCTACAAAAAGCGAAACTCCCAGCAGGAACAACGGTTTACGTGGATAAACATCAACCAGATAGCCGCTAAACGGCCGAATCAGTAGCAGTGCCAGGACATAGGATGAAAGTACAATTCCGATTTTAGATTCGGGAACCAGCAGTTGCTCTGATAAATAAATCGGGATGGTAGGCATTAGCAAATAGAAAGAACAGGCGATCAGAAAGTTGGCAGCACAGGCATTAATAAAATTCTTATTCCATAATTTCTCTTTCGTATAAGGATTCCCTTCAGGCACTGCGTCATGCGAAACATCCTTTTTCAGATACTCCTCTGTTTTATCCACTTTTTAAATGATATCCCGCACCAACTGCGGTTATTTCGTTTGAGCTCGTGTTACCAATCTGAATCTTTAATAGATTTTCAGCAGTTTAAAATATAGCACCTATCAGGTCTTCGATTGTAATATTGCTGAAATGTTGCTGAATATTAAACCTGGATAATACCTTTCTGATTTCATTTTCTTCATGGTTAATATTGGTCAGAGCATCTTCAATTTCATCAATCCCCTTTTCAGAAAAAAAATCACCAAAGATTTTTGCCTTTTCAATTTTTCCCTTTTTCACTTCCAGGTTCATCTCAAGCAACCCACCGTTAGTCCTGACAGCTTTTTTAAAATTATAATCCGGTGATTTTCCATAATTCCATTCAAGTGTTGCATATTTTTCGTCACGGAGCTTCTGAATTGCATGGATGTCAGCTTCGGTAAACTTATACAGTCTGCTGTCGGAATACAATTCCAGTACATGATTCATAAGTAATTCGGCAAATTGTTCAACGGTAACAGGCTTTTTAATATGTTCTGAAATATTTGTTACTCTTTTCGGTACCGATTTATGTGCTTTGTCAATATACTTTACCGGATTAATCCGAAGTGCCTGGCTTACATTTCTCATTTCAGATGAGAATAACAGGCAGCCATGATGCAGGATTTTATTTTTATGAATATGAGCTGCATTGCCGGCAATTTTTTTACCATCAATCATTAGATCGTTCTTCCCAGCAAATCGGGCATCTGCACCTAACTGGCGGATAACTTCCACAATCGGCCGGGTAAATTTTTCAAAATCGGTAAGACTTGAATCTTCACCGGTCTGGGTAAAAGAGAAATTCAGGTTCCCCAGGTCATGATAGACAGCTCCACCACCTGAAATCCTCCTGACTACGGCAATGTTATTGGCCTTTACATAGTCATAATTAATTTCTGAGAGAGTATTCTGGAATTTCCCGACAATAATCGCATTGTCATTCCGCCAAAGCATAAAACAGTCTTCCTGCAGATGCTTCAAAATGTATTCATCGGTGGCAACGTTAAAATACGGGTCTGTTGACTCGTGATAAATGCAAAGCATAAAATTTATTTTTTAATAATCATCCGGAATTGTTCCATATCCTTCCGTTTATGTTCAATGTAATTCCATACCCATGTTACCAAAAGCAATGAAGCAGCTAGAAACAGCAGTGAAATTACAAGTCTTTCACTTACCACTAAAAATGCAAACACAAGCAACAGTCCGGTAAACAAATGGGCAATTGCAGTATGCGCATTCCCGGAAATCAGATCAAATGAGGTTTTCGAATAATTTTTCTGAATGTACCGGATTGCCTGAACAACAAACGGAATTGCCAGGAACGCAAAGTACAATGAATAGGGAGCATAATCCAGAGGCGGGAGAAGCAGAATGATCAGATAAGCAGTGACAAATAAAGTAATCAACAGATTTTTTGCTTTTGGTTTTCCCCATCTGACTACCAGTGTTCTTTTCTTCGATTTTTCATCCGAGCCGGCATCCTGAAACTGGTTAATAACAAGCACATTGGTGATCAGCAGGGCAACCGGGAGTGAAAGCAAGAATACCTGAAGCGAAAAATAACCGGTTTGTACATAGAAAGCTCCCATTGTCATCAATACTCCAAAGGTGGTTGCAATCAGAAATTCGGCAACCCCCGGAGCTAAATTGACAAATGAGAATTTTTTCTTTTCATTGGTATAAAGCAGACCTGCGATTAGTCCGTAAACCATTAATGCCAACAAACCCCATCCGCTTTGAGAGGCCAGGAAGAAGCCGATTGCAGCTGCGCAAATACTTAACAGAATTCCAAAAAAGCCCATGTCAGCTCTTGAAATCAATCCCAGCTGAATCATTCTTGAGCCTCCGGTAAAGGGACGTACACCTTCTACGTTTTCATTATCCCGTTCAGCATCTTTCCAGTCATTAATCATATTGGTTCCTGCCTGAATCATCAATCCTCCTAACAGTGTCAGCAAAAACAAGGTCCATTTAAACTCTGCTGTCAGATGATAGGCAATTGCTCCACCCAGTAAAATCGGAATTAATGAAGCTGTCATTGACAAGGGTCTTATAGCTTCCTTCCAGGCTCTCATTTTTGATTTCAGATCAGCCCAGATACTGAAGTTTTCCCTGTTCTGTACAAACTCAAAAACAGTTGGAGGTTCTCCCTGCAGGATTTCCGGAACAAAACGATATTTGACAGTAAACGGTCGGACCCGGATAAACTCCAACCGGTCGGTTGCGTTAATTTTTTCAAAATTGGCTACAATGGGCGACCGCAGTTTCATGATCTCAAGTGCCTTTTCACGATCTTTCACATCCCTGATAATTTCAGCCCGGCCAATGATTTCACATTCTTCCATCTCCATAAAAGTCTTCCCCTGATGAATTAACATGGCTGTTTCGGGAATATTACTCCATTGAATAATCTTTGGATCGCCTTTAAGGCTGCTTACATAAATATTAAAATCCTCATCCGCACCAAAGTGCATCATCCGCTGGCGGGGTGACCCCATATTTGAGGTTCCTACTGCTGCAACTTCAGCTCTGTTCAGGTAAGCAAATACTTCCTCTTTAGTTCTTTGAGCCATAATTTTATGTTTAATGAGGGGAATGCAAAGTTATTGCATTTTGTATCCCGTTCAATTAACAGAATTGTAAAAAATCAAAACCTCACTCCGCAAATTGATTTCAATTCTACAGGTTTCCAAACCTGGGAATTTTATTCCTTTGGAAACTTAACAGTAATACCATCTTTCCTTATTTGTTCCTGGTGGTTTAAATAAAATAACAATTATCAATGACAAAAGAAGAGTTACTGAACAAACTTAAAGAATTAAACAGAATCAGCAGTAAGCTGGAACTCAGTAGCACTGAGAGAAAAGAGGTGTTTGAATCCATTTCAGGTTACACTGAACGGTTTATCTCAACTTTAGACTCTTCACGCGCCTTTAGTCAGAAACCGGCTGGCAGGCTGGCAGTAACCGGTGATAGAATGCCACTTGCAGAAATTCTGGATATATACCAAAAAGAAGTTGCTGAAAACGGAATCAATGCAGCTTCTGGCAAGCATCTGGGATATATCCCGGGTGGTGGAATTTTTGCCGGAGCAATTGCCGACTTTATTGCAGCAGTCACCAATCCGTTTGCTGGAGTATATTATGCTTCTCCTGGAGCAGCTTCCATCGAAAACGAAGTTGTGAACTGGCTGAAGTCGGTCTTCTCCTTTCCTGCCGGTTCAGTTGGATGTTTATCATCCGGAGGTTCTGTCTCAACATTAATTGCTTTTACCGCAGCACGAGATAAGCACCGGGTGAAAAATGAAGCTGTCAGAAAAAGCGTGGTTTACTTGGGTGAACAGGTTCATCATTCAACTCAGAAAGCACTGCGGATTATCGGCCTGGAAGATGTTCTGATCCGTTATGTTCCGCTGGATGATCAACACCGAATGCGGGCAGATGTGCTGGCAACCCAGATCGAAAAAGACTGTAACCGCGGCTTAAATCCGTTTTTAGTTGTTGCTACAGCCGGTACAACCGACACCGGAGCCGTTGACCCGCTTAATGATATTGCTAATATTGCTGAACAGTCAAGACTCTGGTTTCATGTAGATGCGGCTTATGGTGGTTTCTATATTCTGACTTCCCGTAACCAATTATTTAACGGAATTGAACGGGCTGACTCACTGATTACTGATCCGCATAAAGGACTGTTTCTTCCATACGGAGTAGGTGCTGTGTTAATAAAAGATAAAGCTTCGGCACTCCAGTCAAACTACTATGAAGCAAATTACATGCAGGATGCTGCAGCCGAAGAATTGATTCTGAGCCCGGCTAACTTATCACCTGAGCTCACCCGTCATTTCAGAGGATTACGGGTATGGTTGCCTCTTCTGCTTCACGGAATAGAACCATTTAAATCATGTCTTGAAGAAAAGCTGCTGCTAACAAAGTATTTTAGAATCAGGCTGGCTGAACTGGGATTCAATATGGGCCCTGAACCTCATTTATCCGTGAGTTATTTCTGGTATCCGTTTGAACAGGACACCGATCAGAAGAATCGGCAACTGATGGATGCCATTCATCATGATGGTGAAGTTTTTTTAAGCTCGTCAGTAATCAACAACAGGTTTGTAATCAGGGTTGCAATTAATTCTTTCCGAACCAAAAAGGAAACTGTAGATCGTTCTATTGAAATGATTGAAAGATGTGTGAAGGACATTAAGTAATGCTCCTAGTTTTCATTTAGTGAAAGCTGAATTATTTCAGGTACGGATGACCAGTGTGGCGGAACCTCATCTGATCTGAGCAGCGGCATTGAGGAGCTGACTCCTCCCAGGAATTCAACTGTATTCTGGAAAACTACTTTTTTAATCCTGTAATACCGGATGGCATAGGAGCACATAATACAGGGTTCATGACTGCTGTATAAGATGCAGTCTGACAAATCTGAGGTGTTCAGCTTCCTGGTTGCCATTCGGACAGCTTCTATTTCTGCATGACAGGTGATATCCTTTTTGCTGCTGCCGGCTTCTTCTGCTTCACTGATAATTAAATCATCTTTAACAATTATTGCTCCTACTGGAGGGTTACCTTTTAGCAATGCAGCCTTTCCCAATTCTATACATCGCTGAATATAAAACAAATCGTCTCTCATTTTCTTTCCTGCCTTTTAAGGAATAATAACTGTTCTCACTGCTGCCTGATGACGGGCTAAATCATCCAGCGTATTATTAATTTCATCTGCATCCAGTGAAATTTTGCGACTTACAATACCAGATACATTAAATTTTCCTTCTGAAGCTAACTGAATTAAACCGGCCAGTTCATTCAGACAATGATCATTGGAACCAATGATCTGTGCTTCCCTCTGTAATAATTCATGATAAGTATCTAATTGAACAACTGCATCTGAAAGTCCGACTATGACAACCCGCCCAAGCGGAGCCACGCTATGAAGTGCTTGTTTCTGTGTCTGGGGAATTCCAATCACTTCCACTGCAACATCAACTCCTCTGCCTTTAGTTATATTTTTTATTTGAATTACCGGATTAACCTTCTTTGAGTTTATGCTAACTGCCCCGAATTGTCTGGCAATTCTTAATTTCTCTTCATTGATATCAACTGCAATTATCTGGCCGGCTCCCATCACAGTTGCTAGCTGAATCACGGACTGACCTACCCCTCCTGCACCAAAAACTGCAACTGTATTCCCCTTTTCCAGCTTTGCCTTTAGCAGGCAATGATAGGCGGTTGCTCCGGCACACATCAATACCGCACCTTCTTCAAATGAAATATTGCCAGGCAGGTTTACAGCATTGCGTGAAGGAACAGCAATATACTCGGCAAATCCGCCATTGAGATTCTTTCCCAGCATTTTGACTTTATCACAAAACTGCTCATGGCCAGACATACAATAAAAACACATACCGCAACTTACCAGATAATGCAGGGCAACCCTGTCACCTTGTTTCAGCTGAGTAACTTCTCGCCCTGTCTGTTCAACAATTCCGGCAACTTCATGTCCGAACGTTATCGGGAGAAATTCAGGTTTTGAAATTCCAGCCCGGTAGTGTTCGTCCGAATGACAAACTCCTGCTGCTTTAACCCTGACCAAAATCTCATTTTCTGAAATTCTGGGAACCGGAATCTCCTGAAGTACCAGTGGGTTACCCGTACTGGTAAACCGAACTGCTTTCATATCATTTGCCCAATCGTCAGTTCTGTGTCTGCAGGATTCAGACTGCCTTTGATTTTTAACAGAGAAAATCAATCCATCATCCTGCAGAAAAGAAATTGTTTTTATTTCAATGCCTTGCTGGCAGAAACTTTTCTGTTTGGAGATTTTTTTCTACGGGCAGCCTGGAGTTGAGTCTTTCTTTTTCTGAGCTTCCGTTTTGCCGAATCTGCAGATTTAAGAATTGCATCCTCAAAAATTACAGAAGATGACCGGATGTTGATATCCTTTCCGGGCACCCGCAGATTAAGTACGCAACTGATTGTTTCTCTCCCGCTTTTTATTGTTGAAGTGAGAATGGCTTCAATCTCCTGGATATCTTTATAATACCTGTTCAGTTTACCCAGTTTCAGCTCAGCATACTTCTTTAATGAGGGACTTAATCTCTGCCCTGCAGATTCAATTCTGAATTTCATAGTTTCCTGTTTTGCAATTCGTGCAAAAGTAGAAGTTTAAAAAACAGTTTATCCGGAATTCTCCTGATTTTTATTCTTTAACAACCGGGAAACGTCTGGGCTGAAACATTAAAAACAAAAATGAAAGAACTCCTAAAATGGCCATCACTCCCCACACAAGATGAGAAGCATAATAAAATGAATGCCTGAGATAATCATTCACCGCAACTGTGTTTTTCTGAGAATGGACAATTGTGATGACGTCATTGATTTCAGCGGGCAGATTCAGTTCAGCCGGTGCAGTAACGAGGTGTTTTCGCATCGCAGCATTAAAGACCCCTCCGATTATTGCTGCTCCGATACTTTGACCAAGGTAACGCGAAAACATGTTTGCTCCGGTAACGACACCTCTTTGATCCCATGCTACAATTGACTGAACACCTACCAGTACCGAGGTGGATAACAATCCGAATCCGGCTCCCAGCAATGCCTGATCTACTACTAAAAACCAAACCGAAGTACGATAAGGAAGCAGTATAAATCCGATGGAGGCAATGATTATTATAATTGCACCTATAATAGCAGTATTTCGGAATCCAATTTTCAAGTAAAGCCTGCCTGAGAAGGAAGAAGCCAATGGCCAGCCTATACTTAAGCTTGCTAAAACAAATCCGGCTGCAATTGCTCCTAATCCCCAAATTGACTGGACAACTACCGGAAGATACATATTAGGTCCCAGCATAGCTGCTCCCATCATAATGACAGCAAGGTTTGCCCCTGTGAGAATCTTATTCTTCCAGATCCAGTTTGGCATAATCGGTTCCGGACTTCTGTTTTCGATTCGGATTGTCAGCAGGATCAGTATGAGAGATCCTAACAACATCCCCATTCCCGGAATTGAGATGAATGCCCATCGTTGGCCTAATCCCATTAATGTATAAACCAGCACAACACCTGTTACCAGGGTCATGAAGGTGCCCGGATAATCAATATAATGGTCATGCCGTTCTATTTTTTCTTTAAAAAACACAACCAGCAATAAAATAGCCATAAAACCAATTGGCAGATTAATCAGAAAGATCCACCGCCAGCTGGCATATTCAGCAAATGCACCTCCCAAAGCCGGACCAATAATTGCAGCTATCCCCCATACACTGGAGAGCCATCCCTGGATTTCTGCCCGTTCCCGGATCGTATAAATATCACCTGCAATAGTATTGACTGTTGCCATAATGGAGCCGGCTCCGATTCCCTGCAAGCCTCTGAATACAATCAATGAATTCATATCCCAGGAGGCTGCCGAAGCAACTGACCCTAAAAGAAAGACTATCATCCCAAACAACAGTACCGGTTTTCGCCCATACAAGTCAGCCAGTTTGCCATATAGCGGTATCGTTACTGTTTGAGCTAACAGGTAACCGGAATAAACCCAACTAAATAAAGAAAACCCTCCAAGGTCTCCTACTATCTGGGGAATTGCCGTAGATACAATAGTCGTATCCATTGCTGCCAGCATAATGGTACACATCAGTGCTGCCAGTATCCATCCCCGATTAGGAGTTGTTCTCTTTTCAGCAGGAGCAGTAACCATAATAACCTGGCGGGAGTAGGACTTCATCCTTTCTGATAACAGCCAAACCGGATTCCGGTAATCTTGAAACCATCAAAACTAAAATCACACCAGCATCATTCTGTTTCACTTTCCATGAAATTCTATAAAGCGTCTGAGATTGTTTGGTTACCCTGTTTGAATCAGAAACCTGCTTTATACTTCATCAGCACTTGGACCGTACATTCCAGGAACAGAAATATTTAGTATTCGGAGGTAAACACCCAGCTGAGCACGGTGATGATACGAATGATTTAGTGCCATACTGCGGATAACTGCTGATTTGGGCATTTCAAAAATCACATGATCTCCCCTTTTCAAACTCCAGTACTCTTTCAGGTTCTCATCTTGTACCGACTTCAATGCATCAATGGATTGTTTAACATTCCGGTCCAGTTCATCAATGAGATCACTGGTTGTTTTGATTTCAGTTTTGTTTGAATTGCTGACTGCCAGATCTAGGTATTGTGATTTAACAATTACCCCCGGCCAGGCTGATAAGCCTGTAATATGACTGGCGAGGTTCTTCAGTGACATTGATTTCTGATGAGGTTTCCAGTCAAACTGACCGGGAGGAATGCGTTCGAGCATCTTCCGGGTATTTGCAGATTCGTGTTCAATTTCTCTGATAAATGATTCGGTTAATGACATAGCTTGTTGAGTATTAATAAATGATTATAAATTGAATTGATTAATTATTTCTTCAAATGTCCGTTTGGTTACTAATCCGGATTGCCTCCAGCAGACCTGCTTATTCTTTAACAGGATAAAAGTTGGCACACTTTTAACCTGATAAACCGGAATCAGACTCGCATTTCTGTTAACATCAACCCGGATTATTTCAATTCTATTTTCCATTTCAATTTTCAACAGATCGAGTACTGGATCCATAGTCTGGCATGACCCGCAATCATCACAATAGAAAGTCAACAAAACAGGATTGTTTGGAGTCATTGAGTTCAGCAATTGGGTCTTGTTCATTCGTTAGTGTGGTGACAAATTGTGTGTTTTAAAGTTCACTTCTCATTAACCGGAGTTGTAAAGCCCTGTACTCATTCAACATCCTGGTCGGTTACGGGACAAAATTAATCATGATTATTCAGCTATCAGTTATCACAACTGATGATTGTCATTAAAAATCATCTCTGGAACCTAATCACATTCATCAGAAAGAAACAGATACTTTCATTTTCTACCAATTACTACAGCCACCTCCATATTGCTTCCTGCTGACCGAATTGCTAAAAAAAATTTAAACTTGTCCGGTATTCCACCAGAGTGACAAGTTTTTTAAGAGCCATTCAACGATTCAATTTATGGCGTAAGCAGCATATTTCACAGTCTGCCTTTCTGCTGATGGCAGCTGCTGTTGTAGGTGTTTTAGGAGGTGTAGCCGCCTCGGTATTGAAGAAATCAACACACCTTGTTGCCGATTTACTGCTGAACGAAATTCAGGGTGCATTTAAGTACCTGCTTTATTTTGGTTTCCCTGTTCTCGGACTTATTCTGACAACCCTTTATCTGAAAATATTCATCAGAAAACATTCTTTCAGACAAGGAATCTCCCCGCTAATCGGATCAGTCCTGTATAACCGCAGTAAACTTGATTTTCATAATATCTACAACCAGATTATCACGAGTGCACTAACCGTTGGTATGGGAGGCTCTGCCGGGCTTGAATCGCCTTCGGTTGCAAGCGGAGCAGCAGTTGGCTCCACAACAGGAAGATTATTCGGGCTCAAATACAGGGAAACCACTTTGCTGCTGGCTTGTGGAGGGGCTGCCGGAATTTCAGGAGCTTTTGACAGCCCTGTAGCAGGAATGCTCTTTGCAATCGAGGTACTGCTTCCGAGTTTTTCTATCCCGGCTATTACTCCACTGCTGATTGCTTCAGCTTTATCATCTGTTGTTTCCTGGATGATTTACAACAAACCACTGTTTTTGTATGTTACAGACAGTTGGACAACAGATGGGTTATGGGTTTATATTTTGTTTGGAATTGTAAGCGGATTTTATACGGTTTACTATGCCTTCTCCGATGAATGGATTCACAACCGGTTAGCATCCATTAAAAACACATGGACTAAAATTGCAGTTGGCGGGATTCTTCTTGGAATCCTAGTAGCTTTGTTTCCTGCATTATTTGGCGAAGGTTATATCAACATTCAGCCACTGCTTGAAGGAAACTACAACTCATTGCTGGCTCACAGTATGTTCCATGAATACTCAGGCCATCGGTGGATACTGATTGGTTTTGCTGTTCTGACACTGATCGGAAAAACCATTGCCTGTTCGTTAACAATGGGGAGTGGTGGAAACGGAGGAATGTTTGGACCAAGTGTTGTGATTGGAGGGTTAGCCGGGTTCATTTTTGCATTTACTTTCAATCAGACAGGATTGCTTAACCTGAATGTATCTCATTTTATGATAGCCGGAATGGCAGCAGCTGTCAGTGGGGTCATGCATGCTCCGTTAACCGGAATTTTTCTGAGTGTTGAAATTACAAGTGGCTATTCACTCATGGTTCCCTTAATGGTTGTTTCAGCCATCTCCTATTTTATCAATAAAAAAATCAGAACGTATTCAATTTATACAAAGCCGTTTTCCCAGCCTTCGGCTTCCGAACAGTATGATAAGCACGACTCCGGATTGTTGTCACAAATCAGATTACAGGATATTATTCAGAAAAATTTTACTCCGCTTTCGCTTGATGATACTCCATCAAAACGTAAAGAGGATATCATTCATTCGGAGCGTTCCGTATTCCCGGTAACTGATCATTCGGGTAAACTTATTGGCACCATTCAAATTGATGAAATTCTGGAAATGCTGCTGAACACAGAATCGCATTCACCAGACCAGTCTATAGCAGAATTAGTACAGCCGGTTACCCATTTTACAACTATTCACACACCCCTGCATGAGGTATTACAGCACATGGATACAAGCGGGAGACAAATTCTGCCGGTTATTGATTCTAAAGGAATTTATATCGGATTTATTTCAAAAGATGCCATATTCAGAAAATACCGGGATCTGCTTTCAAAACAAAACCAGTTGTATTAATATTCTTTTTTATAAGGAGGAGTCTGATGTTTCGGCATCTGTCTATATCATCGTGGGTAATCAGAATCCCAGCATATTAAAGAAAGTATTCGGGAAAACACCCAGCCACAGAATTAAGGCAAACAGTCCGATTGTTAAAAATTTAAGTGCGAGTGATTGTTTACCGATATAATCTTCAGGCAAAGCAGGTTCTTCACGGACAAGCATTACAGCAACTACTCTCAGGTAATAAAACAAACCGATTGTACTTGAAATAACCAGTGCTAATAACAGAAAAATCCGACCGGTTGACATGCCGGATGCCAGTACATAAAACTTACCCATAAATCCGGCAGTAAACGGAATTCCGGCAAGCGATAACAGAATCAGAGTAAAGAAGGCAGCCAGCCAGGGCTTTTTCCAGAATAATCCGCGGTAATCCTGAATCATAACCGGTTCTCCCCTTTTTCCGGTCAGGTAGGTTATTAAGCCAAAGGCAGCCAGAATACTAGTAAAATAAATAACCAGGTAAAAAGCCGATGCCCGGATCCCGGCAATGGAATAGGACAGAAATCCAACCATCAGGTATCCCAGGTGTGAAATTGAAGAGTATGCAATCAGCCGTTTCAGATTTTGTTGGCGCAGCCCTAGCCAGTTTCCGATAAACATGGAGGCTGTTGCAATAACAGCAAAAGCAACCCATACACTTCCGAAAGCAAGCCCTCCGATACTATAAAAAAGACGTAACAGAAAAACAAAAGCTGCTCCTTTACTAATGGTGGCAACAAAAGCAGCAACCGGTGCAGGAGCTGCTGAGTAAATATCCGGAGTCCAGAAGTGAAACGGGACAAGTGCCATTTTAAAACCAAATCCAACAATGGTTAGTGCAAGGCCTGCCAATATCAAATAACTAAAATCAAAAACCCCGGTATTAAAACCAGCTCCCAGACCGCCAAGGCTCATCTCTCCTGTTTTGGTATAAATCAACGCAAATCCGAATAAGATAAAGGAGGTAGCTACAGCAGCCAGGACCAGGTATTTGATTCCTGCCTCAAGTGAGGTTGATTCATGCCTGAGGTAACCGATTAATCCAAAAAGTGAAACACTCAGAATTTCAAGTGACAATACAAAAGTGATGAAATGACTGCTGATAGTCATACATACCGAGCCCAGCGTTGCCAGAATCAGCAAAATATAATATTCTTCTTTGACTTCTTTCTGGATATTAAAATAAGGGAAGCTGAAAAGCGTAATCACAAAAGCTGAACAAAGAATCAATCCCGAAAGAAACTTACCCAATGCATCTGCAACAAACAAGTTTGTTGAAAGCTGGGGTTCTCCCGGATTACTGATCAAAAATAAAAAGGAAATGAAAAACGTAAGTTGTGTCAGGATGTTGCTTAAGACGTGGTTTCTTGAAACAGCAATCATCAGCATCACAATAACTGCACCGGCTGCCAAAACGATTTCAGGCAACAGTGCATTAATATCATTAAGAGTTACCAAGCGGTACCTCCTTCCTCATTTTTGTCTGAACCATTAAGGTCATAATCTGAATTTGCATCCACTACTTCATCCTGCTCTGAATTGACTGTTGAACTGCTGATTTCCATTTTGTTAAATACAGGTTGTACCGTTCTGACAACTGACTGGGGGAAAAAGCCGAGCCAAACAATGGCCAGGGTGAGGCTACCCATGACAAGCCACTCACGTAGATTAAAATCAGAAAGCTCCATTTCTTTAGAATGCCTGGACTGATGGAAAATCTTTTGCAGAATTCTGAGTGAATAAGTTACTGAAACAATAAGGCCTAAGGTAGCCAGTACCGACATCAGCACGTTAAACTGCCAGGCACCGGCAAGCACCAGAAACTCTGCAGCAAAATTGGCAAGACCTGGCAGCCCTAACGAAGCCATAACAAATACGAGGGTAAACCCTCCCATATTTGGCATATTACCCCAGAAGCCACCCATTTCCTGCATGTCGAGTGTACCGATACGGTCATAAATAAATCCTGAAATAATAAATAACCCGGCAATGCTTAACCCATGAGCAACCATCTGCATCAATACACCTTGAAACGCCAGAATATTGAATGAAAAAACTCCAATCAAAATAAACCCCATGTGACTGAAACTTGAAAAGGCAATCAGTCTTTTCAGATTTTTCTGGGCATAGGAGAGTTTTGCACCATAGAGAATAGAAGCGGCACCCATAGCCAGGGCCGGAACAGCAAACTCATGAGCTGCATCCGGAAAAAGCGGAACAACAAACCGGATCAGCCCGTAAGCAGCTGTTTTAGACATCAGCGCTGCAATAATGATACTGCCGGCTGAAGGCGATTCGGCATATGCATCAGGCAGCCAGCTATGAAAGGGTATTGCCGGAAGTTTTACAAAAAAAGCAATCAAAAATCCGCTCATGACCCAAAAAGACAGAGTCCCTCCCGGAACAGTTCCTAGTAATTCGAAATAATTGAAGGAATAATTCCCGGTCTGGCTTCCATGATAGAAATACAGCCCGAGAATAGACAGTAACATCATGAGTCCGCTGATTTGGGTAAACAGAAAAAATTTCCATCCAGCATAGCGGCCGTTCTCATGCCCCCAGATAGCCATCACAAAATACATGGGCACAAGCATAATTTCCCAGAAAAAGTAGAACAGGATCAGATCCATTGCCATAAAAACACCGGTAATTCCGGCTAATAACCATAACACATTAAAGAAAAAGAATCCGGTATTTTTATCTATTGATTTCCATGAAACCAGAACCGATAAGATACCAAGAAAAAAAGTAAGAGCAGTCATTACCAGGCTGATTCCATCCATAGCCAGATGAAAGGTGATTCCCAGTGACGGAATCCAGTCAGCTTTAATTGAAGTAATCCATTCCGGATTTGTACTTAACGAGACCGTTGCTTCAAAACCGATCCATACTCCGGCAACAATAACCAGGTTGAGCAGAAGCGCGATTAAGGCAACCCATTTGGGAGCTGCTTTATTGAAAGGTGCCAGCATCCAGGCCAGGATTCCGCCCCCCATTAATATCGCTAGTAGAATTACTAATATCATAAGGCTAATATAATTGTCAGGATAACAAATGCCCCCATTCCAAGTCCAAACAGGTAAATTCTCAATTTTCCGTTCTGCGAACTACTCAGTGATGCATTAAATGCAAGGTTTACTTTACCGACTCCTTTGTAGATATAATCAACAAAATCATGAGGATCAATCTTAGCCAGCCACACCAATGGTTTTACAATAAGAGAATCGTAGAGTTTATCAAAATCCCATCCGTTATAAAAGAATCCGGCCAGGCCTTTCAATTCCGGCTGCTGAATTGCTTTTGCCGGATCTCCGTATCTTTTCCAGGCAATAAAAACACCCAGCAATGCCAGCACACCCGCTACAGCCTGCAACACCGCTTCACCTAGTGCAGGAGATGAAACAAGTTCTGCAGTAGGTAATACCGAATTCAGAAAATCGCTGAAAGGTGTAAAGTGACCAAAATTATGAGGAAGCTCCATAAATCCTGCAAGCAGCGACAATACTCCCAAAACAATTAACGGCACTTTAATCGCCAATCCGGGTTGATGCGACACTTCTGTTTTCTGGTTCCCGTAAAAAGTCAGAAATACCATTCTAAACGTATAAAGGGCTGTAAGAAAAGCAGAAACCGTACCCGCTAACCATAACCATGTACTCCCTTTAACACTTGCAAAGGAATACCAGAGGATGGCATCTTTACTGTAAAAACCGGCTGTAATCAGGGGAATGGAAGCCAGTGCCCCCGAGCCAAACACAAAAGTCCAGAAGACAACCGGCAGTTTTTTTCTCAATCCTCCCATTTTAAACATATCCTGTTCGTGGTGTAATGCCAGGATGACTGCACCTGCTCCTAAAAAGAGAAGTGCTTTAAAGAACGCATGAATCATAAAATGAAACACCCCGGCTGACCATGCCCCCACACCACAAGCCAGAAACATATAACCAATCTGGCTAATGGTTGAATAGGCCAGAACCCGTTTAATATCATTCTGAAACAAAGCACTGCAGGAAGCAATAAACAAGGTAGCAGCACCAATAACTGCAACCAAGAACTGAACTGATGGTGCAATTTCAAATAACACATGCGTTCTGGCAAGCAGGTAAACACCGGCAGTCACCATTGTAGCAGCATGAATCAGGGCGCTAACCGGAGAAGGGCCGGCCATGGCATCAGGAAGCCAGGTTTGCAAGGGAAGCTGAGCTGATTTTCCTAAAGCACCTCCAAGTAACAGGAGTGCAGCCCAGAATGCAAGCTGACCATCTACTTCCCAGGCAGCAGGAGCAGATGCTAAAATTTCAGCAATGTTAAGTGTATTAAAACTTTTTACCAACAGGAAGAATCCAAGAATCATTGACGTATCTCCGATCCGTGTAACAAGAAACGATTTACGGGCAGCGTAAGCATTCTTCTCGGCATCCTTCTTATCACCGTAGTAAAATCCAATCAGCAGAAAACTACACAATCCGACACCCTCCCAACCCAGGTAGAGCAGTAACAGGTCATTTGCCATCACCAAAATCAACATGCTGAAGACAAACAGATTCATATATGCAAAGAATCGGGAATAGCCTTCATCGTCTTTCATATATTCAGCAGAGAACAGATGAATAAAGAATCCAACAAAGGTGATTACGAAGATAAAGGTCAGTGAGAGGGCATCCAGGTGAAGGGTAATTTCAGGATGAAAATTTCCAATACGGAACCAGGTCCACAGATGTTGTTCAATAACAGTACCGGCTGGCTGCCCGGTAAGGAAGTTAAATCCGGTTACCAGTGTAATGAGTGCAGATAAACCTATCACACCGGTACCAATAACCGGTACCATACTTCGCTGAATCTTTTTACCCCATAATGCCAGGAATAAATATCCAATCATAGGGAAGAAAGGAATCAGCCAGAGTGTTGTTGAAATTCCCATACGTTCTGATTTCGGTTAATCTCTAAGTTGATTTAAGTTATCTGAATCTACCGTTCGTTTCTGGCGGAACATCTGCAGGATCAGTGCTAACCCGACAGCTACTTCAGCAGCAGCCATTGCCAGAATAAAAATCAGCATAACCTGACCATCTGGCTGACCATGATGAGCACCGGCCATAACGAAAGCCAGTGCTGCAGCATTAAACATAATTTCAACACTCATCAGCATAAATAAAATATTCCGTCTGATCAGGACGCCTAGCAGCCCAGTCAGAAACAACAATCCGGAAAGTAATAATCCGACATTAAGCGGCAGTTCATTCATGTTCTTCTTCGTTTACTTGTAAATAACGATGGTATTCTTTTCTCTTTTCCTTACCGATATGATAGGCTCCGACTATCCCGGCCATCAACAGTATGCCGGTAAGTTCAACAGCAAGTACATATCTTCCAAATAAAGAATCAGAAACTTCTTTAGCATCAATTAACCGAACCGTTCCTCCCGTGCTGCTATCATGCAAAAAGAATACATAGCTCAGTTCAGCCAGTAACACCATACATAAGATTGCCGGCAGTATCCATGCTCTCGGGCTAAGCAGTTTTGCTTCAGCATCAGCACTGTCTTTTCCGAGGTTTAGCATCATGATTCCGAAGAGGAATAAGACCATAATTGCCCCGGCATAAACAATAACTTCAAGCGCAGCCACGAAGGGTGCTCCTGAAATAAAGAAGATCACACTGACTGCCAGCAAGGACACAATCAGGTACAGCAGGGCATGAACGGCATTCTTTCTTGTAACAACCATCGCGGTTGAAACAAAAGCAATCAGTGAGGCGAGGTAGAAAATTATACTCATTTGTTTGTTTTAATCTGCTTAAGGTAGTAAGGTTCTGATATCCACCGGTAGGCTCTCATGTTCGCCACCACCCTTTGGTTTAACTCCGACCGCCACACCAGCCTGCTCATAATAACTGTATCCATGATACTTGCCCATTCCATTAATCAGAAGATCGTCTTTCTCATAGACCAGATTCTGACGGTTATATTCTCCCATTTCAAAATCCGGAACCAACTGAATGGCATAAGTGGGGCAGGCATCTTCGCAGAAGCCACAAAATATACATCTTGAAAAGTTAATTCTGAAAAACTCCGGATACCTTCTTCCGTTTTCATCTTCAGTTGCCTGAAGTGAAATACAATCGGTTGGGCAGGCTGCAGCACAGAGATTACAGGCAACACACCGTTCATTCTGATCGGGGTCACGGGTAAGCACAATCCGTCCCCGCCAACGAGGTGGTAGATAGGGCTTCTCCTCAGGGTATTTTATTGTCACCCTTTTACTGAACATTTTCAGAAATACCATCCAGAGAGAACGAAGACTGCTTAACATAACTCCATGATTTAATTGTTAAATAAGACAATAGCTCCGGTAACCAGAACATTTAATAAGGATAGCGGCAACAAAAATTTCCAGCCATAACTCATCAACTGATCATAACGTGGCCGGGGTAAGGTTGCTCTTAACAAAATAAAAAATAAGATAAAGACAAACATCTTCATCAGAAACCAGATGATTGGCGGAAGAAAAGCCGGCCCAAGCCAACCACCAAAAAACAATACAGTAATCAGAGAAGATACTAGGGTGATACCGAGGTATTCACCAACGAAAAACATTCCGAATTTCATTCCTGAATATTCGGAATGGAATCCGGCAATCAGCTCACTTTCTGCTTCCGGAAGATCAAAAGGAAGACGGTGTGTTTCTGCAACTCCGGCAATCAGGAATATAATAAACCCAATAAACTGCGGAATAACAAACCACATACCTTGTTGAGCATTCACAATTTCTGTCATATTGAAGGAGCCTGCCTGAATGACTACTCCCATCAGCGATAATCCCATAAATACTTCATAAGAAATCATTTGAGCAGCTCCGCGAACTCCTCCTAACAATGAATACTTATTATTCGAAGCCCAGCCTGACAATACAATGGTATAAGCTCCCAAAGATGACATAGCCAGAAAAAATAGCAGCCCTATATTCAGATCTGCAACAACAATTCCGGGGGCAAACGGAACAATTGCAAAACTCATTAAGACACTCAACATGATGATAGTTGGAGCAATAATGAAGACTTTCTTATCCACAAATGATGGAATCCAGTCTTCCTTAAAAAAGATTTTAACCATATCAGCCAGAACCTGGAAAATACCAAATGGCCCGACCCGGTTAGGTCCTAGCCTTTGTTGCCAGACAGCCAGCATTTTTCTTTCAACATAAATCAGCCCTGCTGCGATTGTTACTGTTCCGAGTAACACACCGGCTATGATTAGTATCTGCATCAAGGTTTGGTTCATATTATCCTTTTTATATAACTTTTACTCACTTTTAATATACCCGTAAAAAGGGAAGTGAAATCCTTTCGTTTCATTGGCCCCATAGGGAAGTAATACCACATCTGCCGGAAGGCTGTTATCAATTCGTATCGGTAGTGTTACCTCAAAATTGCCCTGAACTGTAATTTGTTCAGCTCCCTTATGGTGTACCTTTTCCAATGTCTGTTCAGAAAGCACAACCGAAGCAACCGGAACCCGCTTTGCAACTGCCTGGCTTTTCGAACTCAGTTCGCCTGAACCGAAAATATTCCACAATGGCAAAATTTCAACTGCACCGGCTTTTGGTATCTTGTATACTTCCTTAAACGCGGCTTTACCGTTTTCACCGGGTTCAATCAGCCTCACTCCTGGATTTCCTCCATGTAACGGGCCGCCTACTTCAATCTGGTATTTATTAATTGATTGAACCGAATTCCAGCCGGGTGCCCAGAAGTAAGTAATATCAGCGGATGGCTGCTTGCCATGAAAACCCTCCATGGTATAGCTCATCGGTGAATCTGCATCAACCGGAGGTTTGGGTTCATGCACATCTATTGCAGCATCAATGGAAGTTCTGCCGCTGAAACGATGAGTTTGTCTTGGAATTTTCTGAGTTCCAATCCTGAAATTTGCAGCTGGTGCAAGGTCTTTTATTTTGCTAAAGACCGCCAGGGCATCTGTCATTTCAGCAACAATGGCATCAAAGGGTCGAGCTTCATCCGACTGATGGATTAACATATCCAGCCAGGCCCAACTGCTTCTCATCTCATTATTCGGTTTAAACACCTGATAATAGCGTTGTGCACGGCCTTCATTGTTCACCAGAGTACCATCGGACTCAGCAAACGTTCCAGCCGGTAAAATAAAATCTGCTTCAGGAGTAGTTTCATTTTCTGTTGTGTCAAGTAAAATTTTCTTATTGCAATTCTTCAGAAATGCTGAAGCTGATTTCCTGTCTGTACGGTAAAAAACATCTGTTTCAAGAATTACCGCAGTCATATTGTCTTCAGTTGCTGTTCTCTTAACAGCATCATCAAGTGAACCGGCAGTTCCCAGCATGGCCATACCCATTGAATTGGCTTCTGGGACTGAGTAAACCAGGCCAACATCTTTACTTGCAGCTTTTAATACACCGGCAATATTGGCTGCACACTGAATAATTTCACAGCTCAGCAATCCGGTTCCTGAAACAATCAAAGGTTTTTTTGATCCGGCAAGTGCTTTTGCTGCCTGGTTAACAAAGTCCGAATCCTGGCTCCAGCCTCCAGATTTAATGGCTGCTTCAATTTGCTTTGCTGTTTCAACCAGGTTAGCCGTATTACCATGGTAAACCGAAGTTGCAATTTCTTCAAGTCTGGTGGTATTCGGAGTGGCAATAAAGAAAGGCCCTTTATCATCCTGAACAACCTCACGGATAGCCGCATCATTCCAATGTTGAATTTTCAGTGCATAGGCTTTTTCACGGGGTAGTGTTTTTACAGTTTGCCGAAGCCCCAATGCAATCATCGGAGCTGTATTGGTTACATCTTCACCCAGTACAAAGACTGTATCATACGTTTCAATTTCTTTAAGCGAAGGCGTCCTTACGTTTCCATGTTGTAAAACATGAAGAACGGTGTTAACAGCTGAATGCTCATTAGCAGGAATTCCATTATAAAAATTTTCAGCTCCGACCAGTTGCTTCAGCATAAAATTCGATTCAAGTGAAGCTCTTGGTGAGCCAATTCCAATCATCTTTGGCCTGGATGCTATATGGGCTTTAACCGATGTTAATACATCTGAAACTGAAGTAGTGTTTTTCTGAGCAGCCCGGGTTAACCGCTTTTCATCATTGACATATTCATACCCGAAACGGCCTCTGTCACAGAGGAAGTAGCCATTAACGTCACCGTTGAAACGGCTCATGATTCTGCGCAGGCCACCGTATCTTTCTGAAGCCAGGGTATTACATCCGACAGAACACTGATGACAAATTGAAGGTGCGCTGGTCAGATCCCATTTACGGGTAAAGTGTTTGCGCAAGGTCTTATCGGTAAAAACACCAGTCGGACAAACTTCTACCAGGTTACCACTAAACTCATTTTCGAGGGTACCGGGTTCACTTCTTCCAAAATAGACCCTGCCGGCTGAGGCAAAAACACCAAAATCCTTGCCTCCCGCATAATCATTATAGAACCTGACACACCGGTAACATTGAATGCACCGGTTCATTTCATGATTGATGAACGGACCTAAATCCTGGTTCATATGCGTTCTTTTCTTAAACCGGTAACGCCTGTAATTATGTCCGCTCATTACGGTCATATCCTGCAGGTGACATTCTCCACCTTCATCACATACTGGACAATCATGTGGATGATTAATCATTAATGCTTCGATATTGCCTGCCCTGAAATCTTTTGCTTTCTGGTCATCAATCGAAATTCTTGTTCCTTCATTGGCATCGAGCATACAAGCCATTACAATCCGGCCCTTGGTATCATTTTCATCACGGAAAGCTGTTACTGCACACTGGCGGCAGGCACCTACCGAGTGCATGGCCGGATGCCAACAGAAATAGGTCAGGTCTTTTCCGAGTGACAAACATGCTTCGAGCATGTTCTTCCCGTCAGGAACCTGGTATTCTTTGTTGTCAATATATATTTTAGCCATAGCTTAAAAGTTTATATGCTGCAATCAGTTATGATACTTACAGCGATGTGAATTAATATGCTCATCAAAATCTTCTCTGAAGTACTTTAATGCACTTTGCAAGGGCTCCATAGCACCGGGTGCCAATGCACAAAATGTATTACCGGGTGCATTGTAATGGGTCTGGAAAGTCAGATGTCCAATATCTTCAGGTCTTCCCTTTCCTTCTTCCAGTGCCATTAAGATCTTGGCAGTCCAGGGTAATCCTTCCCGGCAAGGTGTGCACCATCCGCAGGATTCCTGGGCAAAGAATTGTTCAAGGTTCAGACACATTCCGACCGGGCAGGTTTTGTCATCCATAACAATAATAGTTCCGGTTCCCATCCGGCTTCCGGCTTTTGCAACTTCTTCAAAATCCATTTTAATATTCAGGTGTTCGGGTGTAAGGAAGTCGGTAGATGCACCACCCGGCAAGAGACCTCTGAGTTTATAGCCATCCTGCATTCCTCCAGCATATTCTTCAATAATCTCACCGAGTGTTGTTCCGAGCGGAAGTTCCCAAATAGCAGGGCGTTTTACTTTCCCGCTGGCCCCGTACAGTTTTGTTCCTCCGCCTCCTTCTGATTTACTGATTGACATGTACCACTGAGCGCCCTTAGTCAAAATATGAGGGACATTACAATAAGTTTCAACATTATTCACAATCGTAGGTTTGCCAAAAAGCCCGCTTACTTGCGGAAAGGGAGGTTTGTTTCTTGGGTTTGCACGCTTTCCTTCAAGGGCGTTTAACAAAGCTGTTTCTTCACCACAGATATATCTTCCCACACTGGTATGTAACTCCATATCAACGGAGTAAGAACTTCCTAGAATATTTTTGCCCAGATAACCTGCCCTGTAAGCTTCATCTAACGCAACAAGTACCCGTCTGGCAGCTTCGTGATAAGCCCATCTTAAAAAGATATAACTCATACTTGCACCAATTGCAAAGCCGCTGATTATCATTCCTTCTATTAACTGATGCGGGTTTCCTTCAATGAGCAGTCTGTCTTTAAAGGTTCCGGGCTCCATTTCATCACCATTAGCCACAATATATTTAAGGGTTGGGGCATCTTCACCCATTGGAACAAAACTCCATTTCATTCCGGTTGGAAATCCGGCACCTCCACGACCACGAAGTTTTGAATCCTTAACTAAATTCATCACTTCAGCAGGAGTCATTTTCAGTGCCTTTTTCAAACCCTCGTAGCCACCGGTTGCTTCATACTCTTTGAGCGACAGCGGTGTTCCGTCTTTTTTAATATGTTGTGTTAAGGGCCTTTCCATTCAGTTTATTCATATTTAGCCAGGATTTCATCTAACTGAGCAGGTTTTAAATCCCGGTATAAATCTTCATCAATAATCAATGCGGGAGCATGGTCGCATGTTCCCAGGCACGGAATTGGCAAAAAAGTAAACCGGTTATCTTTTGTTGTCATTCCGAAATCAATTTGAAGTTTTTCCTTTATTGCCTTTCTGATATCCTCATATCCCATAATCCAGCAACTAACGCTATTGCACAAAAAGATTACATGCCGGCCAACTGGCTTTCTGAAAATGATATTGTAAAAGGTAGCAACGCTGTCAATTTCATTAGGACTCATTTCCAGGATCGGGGCCAGTTCCTCAAGTGCCTGGTCAGAAACCCAACGGTTGTATTTCTGAACAATTTTCAGAGCATCAATGCAGGCAGCCTGCTTATGAGGCAGGTGATGAAACAGCTTTTCTATTTCCTTTTTTGCTTCGTCAGAGACCACTTTTTCTTTAGCCATTCAATTAAATATTTATCGGTCAATATCGGATAAAACAAAGTCAACACCACCCAGAATTGCCATCAGGTCTGCAATGGTATAACCTTTACTGTAATATGGAACAAACTGGATGTGAGGGAAACTGGGAGTACGAATACGGGTACGGTAAGACGTAGTGCTACCATCGCTCACAAGATAATATCCGTTATTGCCTTTACTTGATTCAATACTGCAAAAACCTTCAGTTGGAGCAATCACTGGTCCCCAGGTTACATTTACAAAATGATTGATAAGTGTTTCAATGTCATACATGGTATTTTTTTTATCGGGAGGAGTCGTAAGTGCATTATGCGATTTGTAAGGACCAGCAGGCATGTTTTTCATGCACTGTTCAATGATTCTGATACTTTGTCTCATTTCTTCAACATGAACCCAAGCCCGGTCATAACAGTCTCCGTTAACAGCTACAGGGACATCAAATTCAAACTGATCATATCCGGAATAAGGTTGCTTTTTTCTGAAATCCCATTCTAATCCGGTAGCTCTCAGGCCCGGTCCGGTAACTCCCCATTCAATTGCTTCTTCTGTATTGAACACTCCGATTCCAACCGTTCTGGCTTTGAAAATTCTATTTTTCATCACCATCTTATCGTACTCTTTAAGCCTGGGTGGGAAATAGTTAAGGAAATCTTTAACCAAAGTTTCCCAGCCTTCTGGCAAATCCTGAGCAACACCGCCAATTCTAAACCAGTTTGGATGCATTCTGTCACCACAGATTGCTTCAATGATACTGAACAGCCTTTCCCTGTCATAGAACGTAAGGAATACCGGAGTCATCATTCCCAAATCCTGAGCAAAAGTTCCATACCAAACTAAATGGCTTGAAATGCGAAACAGTTCGCACAACATGATCCGGATAACTTTGGCTCTGTCAGGACTTTCAATTCCACCCATTTTTTCAACTGACATAACATAAGGCAGATTATTCTGAACTCCACTGAGGTATTCAACACGATCTGTGTAAGGTATATAGGTATGCCATGACTGCCTTTCTCCCATTTTCTCAGCACCTCTGTGGTGAAAACCAATATCAGGAACTACATTAACAATGTACTCACCATCCATTTGCAGGACCAACCGGAGGACACCATGTGTACCGGGATGCTGAGGTCCCAGATTAAGAAACATAAACTCATCACTGGTTCTGGAACGGGCTGTCAGGCCCCAGTCTTCGGGTTTAAATTGCAGTACATCCTGTTGAGCCAGCATTTGTTCCTCAGGAAGCTGAAATTTACCCATTTCGGTAGCTCTTGCCGGGTGCTTTTTCTGCAATGGATAACCTTCCCAATAGTGTGGCATCAGGATACGGGTAAGGTGGGGGTGACCTTCAAAATTGATACCGAACATATCAAATACTTCACGTTCGTACCAATTGGCTGATGGCCATACTGAAGTGATAGTTGGAGCAGAAGCTTTTTCAGAATTCAGTGCGGCTTTGATTCGTAAAAACTGATTTCGAGAAAAAGAAAACAGCAGGTAAACAAGAGTATAAATGCTGGCAGGCTGACCCTGTCTGTTATTACGAGCCTGTTCGTCAATCGCACTTAAATCATATAGAAACCGAAAGTCGAGCCCGGGTTCATTTTTCAGAAATCCAAGAACAGAAACAATCTGATTTTTTTCAATCCAGAGGGTCGGGAATTCATCACTTGTTTGCTGATCATTCACAACAGCTTCCGGGAACCGTGCTTTTATTTTTTCGCTTATATCAGCGTATGCTGGCATACTTACTTTTCTGTTTAATTTAAAATCTTGGATATGTTAACTGATTACACATGATCCGGAGGTCTTATTTCAGTCATTTTCTTTCTCTCATCCCGCTTCTTATCACGCATTGAAGGCATATCAGGTTTTACGATTCCCTGAGGCCCGATTACCCAATTTAAGGGACGCTTTTCCTTCCCTACTTTATCACGCAGCATCACAATTCCTTCTAGAAAGGCATCCGGCCTTGGGGGACATCCGGGAACATAAACATCAACTGGCATAAACTTATCAACTCCCTGTACAACACTATAGATATCATACATACCTCCCGAAGAGGCACATGCGCCCATTGCAATAATCCATCTCGGAGCCATCATCTGCTCATACAACTGCCTGATTATCGGAGCCATCTTAATAAATACCGTTCCGGCTACAATCATCATATCTGCCTCACGAGGGGTTCCACGAATTACCTCAGCTCCAAATCGTGAGACATCGTACTTGCTCGTAATGCTGGTTGCCATTTCAACATAGCAACAGCTCAAACCAAAATTAAAAGGCCATATTGAATTTTTTCTTCCCCAGTTTACCATCGACTCCATAGTCGTCAACACTACTGATTGCTGAACAGCTTCCTGCATGGAACTGGTTCCCTTATATGTTGTAACGGGATCATTCACCCGTGTTGTCCACCATTTCATGTTGACTTTATTTTATTTTCTTCTGATTTTTTTAGAATTTGTTCTGGTTTATTTTTGTATTGCTGATGATAGTGTTTCAGGATTTTATTTCCAGACGGGCCAAAATCAAGAGCTCCTATTCGCCATACATAAATTAAAATCGCTACCAGTGATCCAATAAAGGTTGCAATAGCTAGGTAACCCTCCCATCCTAGTGCCCTTGCATTAATAGCCCAGGCAACAATGAAAACAACTTCAAGATCAAAAATCACGAAGAACATTGCCAGAATATAGAAATGCACTGGAAATTTAAACCAGGCATCACCGGTTACTTTGATTCCGGATTCATATACGGTATCAGTCACTGTTTCCTGGTGGCGTTCTCCTAAAAAGTAGGAAGCACCCAGCATAATGGTTATCAACAAAACTACACCACCCGCATAGACCAGTATCGGCCAGAGGGATGTTAACGATTCAGTCTCATTCATGAATCAACTTTTTAAGTGTCTTATCTTTCTTTCAACCAACTTAAAATCACAAGCTCCGGATAAAAGCAGAAATCCGAAAATATCAATGTTAATCTTGCTGACTTCACCTCAGTCAATAGTTAGAAATTAAATTGATTCGAGGGCGCCAAGTTACACAAAGTTTTCATGAAGTCTGAAAAGTATTGAGCCAACTTTAAACAAATGATGTTGATGATTTGTCTTGCCGGTAAGTTTTTCAACTCAGAAGCTCAAACTTCAATTGATTTTCCTTTCTTGTACCTTATAAACCGTTTCAATAAAATCATCAAACAGACAGTTGGTATCATCGGGTCAGGGTCAAGATTCGGAATTAAACTGAACTCCCATAACTGGTTTGTGTTTAAATCGGAAACTTTAAATAGAATGGCCATTCCGATTTCAAAAAGCAGCAATAATGGCAGGAACTTTTTTCTAATTCCTGATCACTAACTGGGAAACTGTAATTCTAGAAAATAATTTCGAATCCTCTGTTTATAGGATTTCTAACCGGCTGATTTACACCTCCATGCAGATTGGTCATCTTCTGACCTATAATTCCTGCTACTCGGGCAAGCAGTTGATATCCTAGTTCGATTCTGAAAACTGGTCATACTGGTATTAAAGCAGATTTCGCTTATAGCCGTTCTGTTTTTACCAGCAACTTTACCTTAAAAAAACAGTGTCATCCTGCAACAGCCATTCGGGTTTGGGTTCTGAATATTTCAAAGATGCCGTAACGGATATGTTGATTTGGTTCTGAAAAGTACCTACAAGGAAAAAGGGACAATACCGTTAGGTACGGTCCTTTTATCGCATCTTATCTGATGCGCTATTCCTGACCTTTATCCTCCTTCTTTTTACGAGTTGCTTTTTTAGGTTTACTTTCGGCTGGTAGATCAGCAGGAGCTTCAGCGGCTGGCTGTTCTGTCTCAGCCTTAGGGGTATTAGTCTTACTACGACTTCTCCTTGTTGTTTTAGCCTTTTTGGTAACTTTTTCTTTCGTATAAAGTGTGTTAAAATCCACCAGTTCAATCATACACATTTCAGCAGCATCTCCCTGTCGGTTACCCAACTTAATAATACGAGTATATCCGCCCGGACGCTCTGCAACTACGCCCGACACTTCCTTAAATAATTCAGCTACTGCATATTTATTTTGAAGATAACTAAAGACTATTCTTCTAGAATGAGTACTGTCTGTTTTTGATTTAGTTATTAACGGTTCAACATATTTACGCAGTGCTTTGGCTTTTGCCAGAGTTGTATTGATTCTCTTATGTAAAATAAGAGATGCAGCCATATTTGACAACAATGCCTGGCGATGGGATGATGTTCTTCCGAGATGATTTATTTTTTTTCCGTGCCTCATAATCTACTGATGTTTTAATCGGGAGTTAAGCATTACTCCTTCTCAAGTTTATATTTAGATATATTCATACCGAAGCTGAGGCTTTTGCTATGAACCAGGTCTTCAAGTTCAGTCAATGATTTTTTACCAAAATTCCGGAACTTGAGAAGATCTGTTTTGCTATAAGAGACCAATTCACCCAGTGTTTCCACATCAGCAGCCTTCAGGCAATTTAATGCTCTGACAGACAAATCCAGATCAACAAGTTTAGTATTGAGTAACTGGCGCATGTGGAGCGTGTTTTCATCCAATTCTTCAACCGGAGTTTTGGGTTTGGTTTCAAGGGTAATTTTCTCATCGGAGAAGAGCATAAAATGATGAATCAGGATTTCAGCAGCTTCTTTCAGTGCATCTTTCGGGCTGATTGAGCCATCGGTCTGAATTTCCATAATGAGCTTCTCAAAATCGGTTTTCTGCTCAACCCGGAAATCTTCAACAAAATATTTCACATTCCGGATTGGAGTAAAGATTGAGTCAATAGCAATGGTACCTACCGGCTGGCTTTCCGTTTTATTTTCTTCTGAAGGGCGGTAGCCCCGGCCTTTCCCGATTATAATCTCCAGCTGAAGTTTTACAGAAGGTTCCATGTTACAAATCACATGATCGGGATTCAAAACCTGAAAGACGGAGGTATGCCGTGCAATATCACCGGCAAGAAACTGGTTTTTCCCATTAATAGAAATGCTTACTTTCTCACTGTCTTCAGATTCAATCTGCTTTTTAAAACGAACCTGTTTCAGATTCAGAATAATATCAACAACATCTTCGACCACACCTTTGATGGTAGAAAACTCATGATTCACACCTGAAAATTTAACGGCAGTGATTGCAAATCCTTCGAGTGAGTTAAGCAGTACCCTACGAAGGGCATTGCCGATAGTAATCCCGTAGCCGGGTTCAAGCGGTCTGAACTCAAACTGTCCGAAAGATTCGCTTGAGTGATTCATGTAAACCTTGTCCGGTTTTTGAAATTCGAGTATTGCCATAATGTTTTATTTAGTGTCTGTAATTAGTTAAATGATTACTTGGAGTACAATTCAACGATTAATTGTTCTTTGATGTTTTCGGTGATTTCTTCCCTGGCCGGAGGATTTACAAACTTACCGGTCATTGAGCTTTCATCCCATTCCAGCCAGTTAAGGTTGTGTGATTTTCCTTTCAGGGAATCAACAATTGCTTCATTAGCTTTTGAGCGTTCACGAACGCCAATCAGATCGCCTGATTTGCAGGTATAAGAGGGTACATTCACGACCTTCTCATTCACGACAATATGCTTATGCGCAACCAGCTGACGGGCAGCGGCACGAGTTGGAGCAATTCCCAGCCGGAATACAATGTTATCTAACCGTGATTCAATTAGCTGAAGCAGGTTGGTTCCGGTCATTCCCTGTTTACGCGATGCCCGATCGAAAATTTTAGCAAACTGTCTTTCTAAAATTCCATACATGTACTTTACCTTTTGCTTTTCGGCAAGCTGAATAGCGTATTCAGATTGCTTTGCCCTCTTCTTAGACAATCCGTGCTGACCGGGAGGATAACTTCTTTTATCGAAATAACGGTCAGGCCCGTAAATTGGTTCACGAAATTTACGGGCAATTTTTGTTTTTGGTCCGATATATCTTGCCATGTGATAATTCTTTAAAATTAAATTCTACGTTTTTTAGGAGGCCGGCAGCCATTATGCGGGATAGGCGTAATATCCACAATTTCGCTTACTTCAATACCGGCACCATGTAACGTCCGGATTGCAGATTCACGACCTGCACCTGGTCCTTTCACAAAGACTTTCACTTTACGAAGTCCCATATCATAAGCTACTTTGGCACAATCACTGGCAGCTAACTGGGCAGCATAAGGCGTGTTTTTCTTTGATCCTTTAAATCCCATTTTACCAGCACTGCTCCAGGCAATGACCTGTCCTGATGCATTTGTCAAACTAATGATGATGTTGTTAAAGGTTGCATTAATATGGGCTTCGCCAACAGCTTCAACTTTAACGGTACGCTTACGGGCAACTTTTTTGTCGGCTGCCTGTGCAGATGCTTGTTTTGCCATGATTAAATATCTGGTTAAATGATTATTTAGTTACTTTCTTTTTATTAGCCACAGTCTTTCTCTTACCTTTTCTGGTACGGCAGTTGTTTTTTGTTTTTTGACCTCTGACCGGAAGACCTAACCGATGACGGATACCCCGGTAACTGCTGACATCCATCAACCGTTTGATATGAAGCTGAACTTCACTGCGGAGAGCTCCTTCAATTTTAATATTCTCGGTAATAATGGAACGGATCTTATTCTGCTCTTCATCTGTCCACTCATCAACTTTTTTATCCCAGTCAACTCCAGCTTCGGTCAGAATCTGCTGAGCAGTACTCCGGCCAATTCCGTAAATGTAGGTGAGGCCAACTTCTCCTCTTTTATTTTTTGGTAAATCTATACCTGCAATTCGTGCCATGTGTATAATTTATTTGTTAGAATTCAAATCTTTTATCCTTGACGCTGTTTGAAACGCGGGTTCTTCTTGTTAATTATGTAGAGCCTACCTTTTCGTCTTACAATGATGCAGTCTGCACTGCGCTTTTTTAATGATGGTCTTACTTTCATAATTCCTCCGATTATTTATAACGATATACAATTCTGCCTTTGGTGAGATCATAAGGCGACATTTCCACTTTCACTTTATCCCCCTTAAGAATTTTAATATAATGCATTCTCATTTTACCGGAGATATGAGCCAGAATCTCATGCCCGTTCTCAAGTTCAACACGAAACATTGCATTTGATAATGTTTCCACTATTGTTCCGTCTTGTTCTATTGAACTTTGTTTAGCCATTTTATATTTTAAAGATGATGTTTTGTATTCAAATTACTATTTTTTCTTTCTGCTTCCAAAATTTCCATAAATGAAGACAGTACTTCACTCTGTTTCTTTCTGATTACAACATTGTGTTCATAGTGCGCTGCAGGCTTATGATCTGCAGTTACTACCGTCCATCCGTCTGCCAGGGTATGTACATTTCGCACTCCCATATTAATCATTGGTTCAATAGCCAGCACCATTCCTTCTTTCAGCACCGGGCCCGTACCGCGTTTCCCGAAATTTGGAATTTCCGGTTTTTCATGCAGGTGACGGCCTACTCCGTGGCCTACCAATTCACGTACAACACCGAACCCATTACGCTCGGCATGATGCTGAACTGCTTCAGAAATATCGCCTATACGGTTTCCGGCAACTGCTGCATCAATGGCTTTTTGAAGACATTCCTGAGTTATCCTCATCAGCCCGATTGCTTCGGGGCTTACATCTCCAATAGCAAATGTGTAAGCAGAATCTCCGATATATCCGTCTTTTTCAACTCCGCAATCAACAGAAACAATATCACCGTCTTTAAGTTCACGCTTCCCCGGAATTCCATGCACGACTTCATCGTTTACCGAAATACAAAGTGATGCCGGGAACCCATTATAACCTTTAAACACCGGCCTCCCGCCCTGATCGTAAATGAACTGCTCTGCATGAGCATCCAGGACTATTGTGCTGATGCCTGGCTTTAACTGGGCCGCAACAAAGGCCAGTGTCTTCCCAACAAGTAAAGAACTAATTCTGATTAATTCAATCTCTTCATTAGTCTTGATAAGATAATCTTTCTTCTTCAACAACATAACTTATACACTTGCTCCTGCTTTAGTGCGGCCTTTTATTCGTCCTGATTTCATCAAACCGTCATAGTGGCGCATCAACAGGTGACTTTCTATTTGTTGCAGAGTATCAAGAATAACTCCAATCATAATCAGCAGTGAGGTTCCTCCATAGAAGGAAGCAAAATTCTGGTTTACTCCGGTTAATGCTGCAAAGGTTGGCATGATAGCAACGAGTGCCAGGAAGAAAGAGCCGGGCAATGTTATCTTTGATAAGATATCATCAATAAACGAAGCGGTTGCTTTGCCGGGTTTGACACCGGGAATGAATCCTCCGTTTTTCTTCATATCGTCAGCCATCTGATTTGGATTAACCGTAATAGCTGTATAAAAATAAGTAAACAAGATAACCAGGATTGCAAAAACCAGGTTATACCAGAATGAGTAAAAATTAGTCATTGCAGATGCAAAACCCTGCCATGAATCTGATTCAGGGAAGAACTGAGCAACTGTTGCCGGGATAAACATAATCGCCTGTGCAAAAACAATCGGCATTACACCAGCTGCATTAACTTTAATGGGAACATACTGCCGTACTCCACCATATTGTTTATTCCCCACAATTTTCTTTGCAAACTGCACCGGTATTTTACGGGTTCCCTGAACCAGCAATACCACTGCCATTACCACCAGGAAGAGTGCAACGATCTCTACAAGAAACATCACCAGGCCGCCACCTTCATTTAAGCGCGACATGAATTCGTCTCTGAAAGAAAAAGGCAGACGGGCGATAATTCCAATCATAATCAGAAGTGAGATTCCGTTACCAATCCCTTTTTCAGTAATTTTTTCACCTAACCAGGTGACAAACATTGTTCCTCCAACAAGAATAATTATGGATGTAATCCAGAAAAGGGAGGGTGATAAAATATCAGGATGAGCATAGGCAATCATAGCTGAAGGAGCCTGAGCTCTGAGGTTGATTAAGTATCCGGGGGCCTGTCCTAAGACAACCAGAACAGTCAGATAACGTGTAATCTGATTAATCTTTTTTCTGCCGCTTTCACCTTCTTTCTGTAGTCGCTGGAAATACGGCATTGCAACTCCCAATAACTGAATGACGATTGAAGCTGAAATATAGGGCATGATTCCCAGTGCAAGAATGGAAGCCTGGGAGAATGCTCCACCGGCAAACATATCAAGCAGGCTGAGTAATCCTGATGCTGTCTGATCCTTTAAGCCAGCAAGCTGAGCATGGTCAATTCCGGGCAACACCACATGTGCACCCAGGCGATACACAAGAATATAAAAGAGTGTGTTGAGGATCCGGTCTCTTAAATCCTCAATAGAAAAGATGTTTCGTATGGTGTTGATCAGATTTTTCATTTCGCAATTATTTCGACTGTTCCTCCTGCTGCTTCAATAGCTGATTTTGCACTGGCTGAAAAGGCATGTGCCTGGATCGTAACTTTCGCATTAAGTTTACCACGACCGAGAATTTTAACCAGGTCCTTCTTGGAAACCAGTCCCTTTTCAATAAAGGTTTCATGGTTAAAATCTGTAATATCAAATTTCCCGGCTAACACCTGGATGGTATCCAGATTAATTCCGGTGTATTCAATCCGGTTAATGTTTTTAAATCCAAATTTCGGAATCCGTCTTTGTAAAGGCATCTGACCACCTTCAAATCCAGATTTACTGTGATAGCCTGATCGTGATTGGGCACCTTTATGCCCACGGGTTGAAGTACCTCCGCGAGCTGAGCCTTCGCCCCGGCCGAGCCGTTTTACATTTCTTTTAATTGAACCTTTTGCCGGTTTTAAATTACTTAAGTTCATACCCTTTTGTTTAAACGTTTTCTACTTTCAGTAAATGCTTTATTTTATTGATCATTCCCAACATTTGGGGAGTTGCTTCGCGTTCAATTGTTTTATTCATGCGAAGACCCAATGCTTTTAAAGTTTTCTTTTGACTTTCCGGGCGATCAATTCCGCTTTTAATCTGAGTTATTCTAACTTTTCCCATTATTGTTCTTTTTAAACACTATATCAACCATGAAACACTTTTGACAATTTAACTCCGCGCTGTTGTGAGACCTGGACAGCATCACGCATTTTCAGCAGTGCATCAATTGTCGCTTTAACTACGTTATGCGGATTGGACGATCCTTTTGATTTTGCAAGTACATCATGAATACCTACGCTTTCAAGCACTGCACGCATAGCACCTCCGGCAATTGCCCCGGTACCAGGTGCAGCAGGCTTGAGTAATACCCGTGCGCCACCATATTTCCCTGTTATTTCATGCGGAACTGTTTTCCCGGACAAGGTTACCTTAACTAGGTTCTTTTTGGCATCATCAATCCCTTTAGAAACCGCATCAGTAACTTCCTTTGCTTTACCAAGTCCGTAGCCGATAACTCCGTTTTCATCACCAACCACAACAATAGCTGCAAAACTGAATGTTCTGCCACCTTTGGTAACTTTGGTTACCCGGTTTACAGCAACCAGACGGTCTTTGAGTTCCGTTTCTGCTGATCTGACTCTTTTAACTTCTTTTCCTACCATATTGAATTAAAATTTTAGTCCTCCTTCACGAGCACCTTCTGCCAATGATTTTACTCTGCCATGAAATAAATATCCGTTTCGGTCGAAGACAACACTGCTGATTCCGGCCTGAATAGCTTTATCAGCAATGAGCTTACCTACTTTAGCTGCTGTTTCAACTTTCTTGATTTTGCTATCAGTAACTACTTCAGCAGAACTTACAGCTACCAGTGTATGGCCTTTGACATCATCAATTAACTGAGCATAGATTTGCCTGTTGCTTCTGAATACTGACAGTCGCGGCCGCTGTTCCGTTCCAGAAATGGTTCTGCGAATCCGCTTTGCAATACTTTTTCTTCTGGTTAATTTTTTACTTTTCATAACTCAATTGTTATTTTTTAGCTGCTGATTTACCAGCTTTTCTTCTTAACACTTCATTCACAAATTTGATCCCTTTTCCTTTGTATGGTTCAGGTTCACGCAAGGAGCGGATTTTAGCTGCAACAGCTCCCAATAACTGCTTATCATGGCTTTCAAGGGTTATGATCGGATTGGCACCGCGTTCCTGCCTGGTAGCTACCTTCACTTCTGAGGGAAGTTGAAAAATTACATGGTGTGAAAATCCTAGAATGAGATCCAGTTGCTGGCCCTGGCTGGATGCCCGGTAACCAACACCAACCAACTCCTGTTCAATCTTGTACCCTTCAGTTACTCCTTTAACCATATTAGCAATCAGAGACCGATAAAGGCCATGCTGAGCTTTGTGTTGCTTTTCTTCTGATTTCCTTGTCAATGAAATTACATTGCCATTTATTTCAATGCCCACTCCTTCATTGAGGTGCTGAACCAGTGTTCCTTTCGGACCTTTAACGGTAACTTTATTCTTATCAACCGAAACCTGAACTCCGGGTGGAATCTGAATGGGGGCCTTTCCTATTCGTGACATATCATTTAATATTAATAAACGTAACAAATTACTTCTCCGCCCACATTTAATGTACGGGCTTCTTTATCGGTAATTACTCCTTTTGATGTGGAAATAATTGCGATTCCAAGACCATTCAGAACACGTGGAAGCTTTTCATGACCTACATATTTCCGCAATCCGGGAGTACTGACTCTGCGAAGGCTCCGAATTGCTGAGGCCCGGGTAACCGGACTGTACTTAAGTGCAATTTTGATTTTGCCTTGTTTGTCAGGAGTATCTTCAAACTTGTAATTAGAAATATATCCTTTATC
>JADLBQ010000055.1 GCA_020847635.1 Bacteroidia bacterium | reverse complement strand
TTGCTGGTACTGAATAATACAACTGATGAGGAGGATCCCGTATTCCATGAATATTCGATGTTCTGTCCGCTGATCAGCTGGGTAGTTACCAATGTAATGGTTCCGCTGCAGGCACTTACCGGTACTAACGGTTCTTTTGCCGAAGTTAACGGTGGTGCTGTGCTGACTTCAAAGGTAGCTGTCCCGCTGCCTGTTCCTGTACAGTTTGCATCGCTTACTGAAACTGTGTAGGACTGCAAACCGCCCGCTGACGGTGTTACCGATACATTCTCAGATGCATTGGAAGTTAACCCTAAATAGGGACCTCCGCTGCCGGTAACTGTGTAACTCCAGGGTGGAGTTCCGGTAAAGTTCAGTATTACTACCCCTGAATTGCCAAGACACAATGCCCCGCCTCCGGTTATGTTTGCTGTTGGTTCCGGTGTAATGGTTACTGTTTCTGATGCAGTTGCTGAGCAGCCATTATCTGTAACGGTAACCGTATAGGTTCCGGATGCTGTAAAACTATTGGTTGCACTGTTTGGCGAAGCACCACCGCTCCACAGATAGGTTGAACCACCTGAGGCGGTCAGGCTTACCGGTGAACATCCTGTCGGATTGCCGGTTATGGTAGCTGATACCGGATTAACTGCTATACTGACACAATAATCTTCTGCTTCTCCAAAAGTTGCACTTCTGCATGGGTCAGGATTAGCATTATTCCAGTCAACCATTACACGCATGCGGGTTGAACCAACAGTAGCCGTACAGGGAACCATGATATTAAGTGAATGAGGTCCTGGTGAACTTGTGGCTGTTGCCAATGTATAGGTTTCGCCTGCATCGTCAAAGTCGCCATCTCCGTTCCAGTCTATCCATGCATATACATAATCACTTGCATCAGCATCAATAGTTACACTTAACGGATAGGTACCTCCCTGTTGAACACTAGCACTTAAATTCGTATAATCAACCGGCCCGCCTATATTGCCTGCTGAAGAATTATTGATACCTGCAAAGGTTACATTGGTAACAAATTCGTACGTTGCGCTTGTGAAATTTGATGAACAGTAAGTGTTGCACTGGCAGGCATCTGTATTCATTGTTACCAGCACAGCTGTTGATGTAGCTGACAGTCCTGAGTTGGTGCAGGTAACAATACAGCGATAGTATTTATCCGATGTCTGGCTGGTGGTTTGTGTTTCTCCTGTACCCAGATTGGTAAGGTTAACCGTAAATGCAGCATCATCTGCACTTTGCCATTGATAGGTAAGTCCTGCTTCACCTGATGATGCACCGGTTAACGATAAATCAAAGTTTGCACCTGAACATACGGGATTGATGGATGCTCCGGCAGTACCTCCTGATGGCATCCCGCTACAGGCCACTAATTGACTCACTTCAAAATCATCAAAACTCAGATACCAGGGACTAGCTGTTGCATTCACTCTGATGGCAAAATAATAATCTCCTGTTGTGCCTGGAGTAAATGGATAGGTTTCCTGAACATAGGTTGTGGTAGTTGTTGTACCACTGGTTACGAAGGAGGTTCCTAATTGAGTTGCACCTGATGAACTTTGTGCTGAGTTTACAAACACATCACCTGTCCATCCTGAATAATTATCACCTGCCCACCAAAACTTAAATTCATAGGTATTTCCGGCAGTCAAGGTGAAGCCGGGTGTCCACATATATTCATTGGTTGCCGACCATGCATTTCTCAAAAACTGTGTGCCTGAGTGAGCATCAGCATCATAAGATGAATTGGAATTGTTGGTAGTTACCCAGTCGCCATTTTCTTTAACCCAGCAACTTGGAAATGCAGGAATGGTAACTCCGTCAAAGTTTTCTGACCAGGGTAAGGATGCAGGTAAACAAGGAGTGGTAAACGGAGCACTGGTAGCCCAGGTGCTAAAACCACTGCCTCCGCAATCGCTGCGAACATGCAGGTAGTACGTTGTATTAGCTGTTAATCCGCTAACACTGGTGCTTGTTCCGGGAAATGGAGTTCCTGAGCCGGGAGGTGTAGCAGATGTTGTTACTGCATACTCATAACCATTTGAAGGTGGTATGCCCGGAGCTGTCCAACTGATGTTGGCTGTGGTAGCTGTTGTTGGCGAGCCTGAAGGTGCTGTTGGAGATTGACATGTTGGAGGTAGCTCAATTTTAAAATTATCAAAACCCAGATAATAATCGCCCGATGTCCAGTTGCCTGTTATCTTAATTTTTACATATTGTCCACTATAAGCAGCTAATGAATAGTTTACATCTTGCCATCCTGCCAAACCATTATTACTTACTGTAGCTATGTTGGTATATGTGAAACCATAATTAGTTGAAATATCAACTGTAAAATTGCCGCTGCCTGCTGCAGGTGGACCGTAAGGACCTACATAATTAGCCAGCTTATATTTAAATGAGAGTTCTTCTGTACCTGCCAATGGACCTACATTGATGGTTGTAAAACTACCTCCAGAGGTTCCAACACTATATATGTTTTTATACAGATAATACGTAGATGACCCTCCGGTATTAAGAGCTGTTATAGAGTTACTGGGCCCGAAATATGATGACAATGCCCAGCCTGTGGGTAACGTAGCAGAAGGGAAACTTTCACTCCATGGTGACGGAGTAGTGGGTGGTGGCCCAACAAATGACATTGAAAATGTTCCCGGACAAGGGCTGTTGGGTGTAGGGTATGTATCAAACATAATATAATAAGTTTGGCCTGCAAATAATACAACATTAATGTTTTTGCTACTTGATGAATTTGCAATCCCATCCACACATGTAGAGCCTGCAGTAGTTGGGCAACCCCATGTTACCATTATCATTGTATAAGTTTGGCCTGCTAATGCAATGTTATATACACCTGTAGTTGTGGGCGTAAATACATACAGAGCTTCCTGACCTCCGTAATAACTGGAATTAGCACAACCTCCGGTTTTAACCGAGGCTGCTGTAGCAGCATAAGTGATGTCATTAGTACCTCCACATACTACTGATTGCCCGGAGATGGGTAAAGATGCCGGTGAAATTGCCGTTGCACTACCACATGTAGTAGCATTGGTTTTTGTTGCCCACAGCATACATGCCATCAGGCAACTCATTAAAAAAAGTTTAGTCTTTCGTTTTTTCATAAGTTTAATTGTTTTAAGAGTGATGTTTTTTGTTGTATTTATTTTTTAAGTAAACTGTTAGTCAAAGAATTGAACAGGGCCGGGTTAAATATGCATTGCAAAGTTAACGGAGTAAAAATCAAAAAGTCAACAACAGTTTAATTTTTTTTATAATACAAATGTAGTAGGCCCTGGCTTTTACCGGTTTTAGTCAAGCCAGCCTTAACTCACCACAATCTAAAATGAAACATTCACCTATTAATAATGAATGTTCACAATACATGAATTGCTGTTTGCTCCAGAATGCTTCCTGGCAATTTCATACCGGAAGAATTCTGTTAATTAGAATTATTCTGTCCGGAATTGGTTTTACTGACTTTGTATCTCAATCCGTAACTGAAACCCGAACGGGTTTCACGCTTGCTGACTGAAGTGGTTCAGTCTGGATAAGTAATCGCTCATCCTCCTGTTAATTTAAAAACCGAATGAGCAGCATTGCCTTTTTGTTCCTGATTATTTTTGAGAACCGTACAGGTGCTTCATTCACTAAGAAAAAAACAACGAAAATGCCAATCAGCTTTATCAGCAAAAAAGAAATTCAACCTGGTGAAGAAATACTGGGGCAGAATATCAGGGAAGGAATCTTTAACCTGATCCGGGCTGAACTTCCCGGTTTTACCAGCGACTGTTACATTTCATTAGCCGAACTAAACAAATACAGAAGACTTTACCTGGCAACCTTAATCATTGAAGAGCGGGGAGAACTGGCAGCTATTGATAAGGACGTAATGGATGCCGTTAAAAACAACGCCATCCTGACTGAGAAGATTCAGGAGATTATAGATGCCAAACTCACCACCGGCCAGAAAATTGCCGACCGGGTTGCCGCATTTGGTGGCAGCTGGACCTTTATCCTTACCTTTTTTACCTTCATCCTCATCTGGATGATGATCAATCTTTGGTTTTTAACTGCAAAGCCGTTTGACCCTTACCCCTTCATTCTGCTCAATCTGATACTTTCTTGCCTGGCTGCTGTACAGGCTCCAGTTATTATGATGAGCCAGAACCGGCAAGAACAAAAAGACAGACAGCGCAGTGAGCATGATTATAAAATCAACCTCAAAGCAGAACTTGAAATTAAGTTATTAAGTGAAAAAATAGATCACCTGCTGATTCATCAAAGCAGAAAGCTGCTGGAAATTCAGGAAGTTCAGATTGACTACCTGGAAGATTTAATGAAAGAAATTAAAATGAAATAGTCACTCCGGCCTGCCCGCGGCTTATTACTCACCACATGAATAACTGAAATCTCCTTTCTTGATTCCAGAATACAGGCAGTTGTAATTCCAAACCTCTGTTAGCCGGCCCAGGTGTTCACAGCAATACATTCCCGAAAACAATCCGGTGCAGGCATTGGCCTGAAACCAGTAAAATTCAATCCGTGTTTTAAAAAATATATTTCCGGCTGTTCTGTGGTACCTTTACCGGTGTTTATTAAAAACAGTATTTCGGGCATGATGAAAAACCTGAAACCCTTGTTTTAATCCGAAAATCAAATTCAAAAGAAATCTATCCATGATGGAATTGCTCTATGAAAAAATAAAAGAATATGTAACAGCAGAAGACCAAGACCTGAACCTGATTGATGCTTATTTTCAGCATCAGAAAATTAAAAAAGGAACCCTTTTAAATAAAGACGGTGAAGTAACCAGGCATGCCATCTTTGTAGTGAAAGGATTATTCAGAACATTTATTATTGATGAGCAGGGAGTGGAACATATTCTCCAGTTTTCGATGCCGGGCTGGTGGACAGGTAACCTGGCAAGTCTGCTGTCGGGTAAACCTTCCCGGTTTTTTGTTGAAGCATTAGAGGATGCTGAAATACTGATCATTTCAAAAGATGCCTGGAATTCTTTACTGGAAAAAGCACCCTTCTACCTGGATTATCACCGCAAACTGGTAGAACGGAGCCTGATTGCCACCCAGGACCGGCTGCTGGAGGCCTATTCGGTGGATGCCCGGAAGAAATACCTGCACCTGCTTGAAACCTTTCCGGATATTTTACAACGAGTACCCCAATACATGATTGCATCCTACCTGGGAATGAGCCGCGAAACCCTGAGCCGGGTTCGCAGGCAGCTGGCACGGAAAAACAAAAGCTAATTCCTGCTGCTGCCGATTGTGACTTAAGTCAACGGAATTTCTTTCCTGCTATGGTAGCTTTGCATTGAATTTAACAGCATTCAGGAATTGATAAAAATGAATTTTGTATCTTCGTTAGCAGAACAGGATGCAATTCTGTTTTTTAAACCATTTTAATAATTACATTATGAGCAAAATCAAATGGCAGAGTGACCCGGTTCACTCACAAATTCAGTTTTCAATCAGGCACATGGTCATCTCGAAAATCCGGGGTGAGTTTAAGCAATTTGAAGCTTCTGCCGAAACAGAAGGCGAAAACATGGATGGAGCACTGATTAACTTTCAAGCAGCAGTGGACAGCATTGATACGGGTAATGCGTACAGGGACAAGGATCTGAAAACAGACGAAAGCCTGTTCCATTCCGAAAAACATCCCAGGATAATTTTTACGTCAACCGGGTTTAAGAAAAAAGATGAGGTAAACTACCTGTTAAAAGGAAATCTTACTATCAGAGACATTACCCGTCCGGTTGAACTGAAGGTAGAACACGGTGGTATTATTACCGATCCGTTTGGTGCCCGTAGGGCTGGTTTCTCGGTAACCGGCAAAATTAACCGCAAAGACTTCGGCATGAATTACAATAACCTGATTGAAACCGGAGGAGCTGTTGTAGGTGAAGAGGTGAACCTGGATATTCACATTGAATTTACCCGGCAGCAATAGCCTTGCAGGTTGTAAAACCTTGCGGCTAGTTCTAAACCAACGGTCCTGTACGAAACGGGAACTCCGGGCTGCTCTGCCCAGCTTCCCGTTTCGGGGTTACCGGAAACCGGCTCAAAATTTATAGAATAAGAGGATAATCTATAGCATCAGATTATCCGAAGATCCAGGTTATGACCCTGAACATAAAAGTGCCACTCACCCAAAGTGTGGCTTCTCGAAATAACTGAAGAAGTAAAATCAGCGGATGCTCCTCGAATTAACTTGGTTGCTTTGGGTGAACATCAACGGGAAGATTATGCCATACCGGCTCCCGGTATGATGCCGGCAGCCATATCTGTCGTTACTCATACCCGTATTCTTTTAAGCGGGTTAAACGTAATCAATCCGGCAGAACCGGTGAAGCGTTGCCAGGATACTACCCTGATTGATTTGCTCCGGAGAGGGTGTTCTGAAATCATGGCAGGGGAAGCCTGATTGAATCCTTTCCGTTGTTTTATACAGTCTTTAAAAGACTATGATTTGTTGACTCCTTTGAAATCACAACATCGGGTTAGCCAGTACAATGGCGGTTGAACAATCCTACCCTGGAAGGTTACCATACTGTTTAAAATTAATTTCCCGAAACATCCTGCCCGGAATCAGATGCCGCAAGTGCTGCTTAAACCTTTACCAGTAGCGGGAGTCTAAGGGAAAAATCAACGTGCTTGACTGATGAAAAAACTTGTGTTCTTTGCTATACTTTTGATTTTCGAAGCAGCGGATTCCTCTTACGGACAGGTAATCATTGACCCGGTTGCTTTAATAGCGGATGAGGACACCGTTACCCGGTTTTGCTTTAACAACACCAAACTGATGGCCGGGAACAACATAAATGACCGGTATATTATCTATTACAATGACGACACCATTTTTCTCAATGTGAATCAGGCAGGGACCTGGACTCGTAAAATTGCTTATACAGGTGACACGATCAACTCAACAACCCTTACGTTCAGCAGCGATACAATCTGGATCTGCTGGAAGGAAGGTAAGGTACAGGCTCAGATAAAATCCAGCTACTCTTCTGACAAGGGAAATTCCTGGTCTTCCGTCATTACGGTTTCACCTGCCGGCAAGGTCGAATCTCCATCCATTGATGCATCATCCAACGGGAAAATCCATTTTGCCTGGTCTCATCAATCGCAGACGGATACGACCGTTTACTATAATGTTTATAGCAACGGATCTCTGCTCAGTTCACCGGTACCGCTGAGTAACCCGACCGGCCACGGGCAGACACCTTCAGTTATTGCTGTTGGCGATACGGTACTGGTTGCATGGAAAGAAGGGCCGTTGCCTACGCAGGTCTGGTTCAGAAGTTCTTTTGACGGTGGCCTCTACTGGAATCCACTTTCAGCCAGTCCGGTAACTACGCTGCTCCCTTTAACCAAGGATCCCAATCTTGGTTATGCTTTTGATTCAGCAACTGGTACGCACTATGTTTACCTTGCTTATGACGGGCAAAATTTAATCTATTTACAACGCAGCACGGATTTTGGAAACAGTTGGTCAACTCCCGATACCATTAGTTCGCTCACTAAATGGTCTCAATTTGCACACATTGAATGCAACAATGACGGATTTGTCGGGCTATCGTATGAACAAAGGCCGGTTGGTACCTCGTTGTTTGACGATACAAAAAAAGATGTCGGGTTTAATTATTATGTCAACTGGGGCAACAGCCATAGCTTCAGTACCGATACGCTGGCCTATACATACAACGGTTTTGGTTCAGCCTATACGGCTTTTAATAAGATTAATGATGCTGATTATTATTTAGCCTGGTTAACTCATGATACCGTCAGTACCCGTATGAAAGTATTTGAAAGGCGAATCCATTTCAGTGTTCCTTCGGGGATAAACAGCACTTCAGAAAACCGGATACCCGTCATTCCGTTTCCTAACCCGTCCAGCGGAATATTTACTATCCGCTCTGCCCTTCAGCAACCGACAACTATTGAATTGTACACCCTTTCAGGACAACAGGTGTTCCCGGCAAAAGCAGTAACCCCTGCCTCTTTAACTATTGATATTTCACAGCAGCCAAAAGGAATCTATTTCATGAAAATAATTACGGCAACACAAGCCGTTACTCATAAAATACTGGTTGAATGAGAAAATGACTGCTTGATAAGCAAGCAGCGAAGCCGGGGGTTCATCCGGTCGGGCTTACTTTAGATAAAAATACGCTTTCAGGACACCTTCCCGGAGGCTGACCTGGCTCCGGGCAACCCCCGGAGCCAGATCGTACTTAACTCCCTGATGGATGACTTCGCTGAAAAAGTAAGACTTTCTGTTCCGGATTAAAATAACAGGCAAAACCTGTTGCAGAACCGGGATTTTCGTATTTTTGAAACAAGTCTGGCTTTTTAGAAAATAACATTGCTGCATCCGGTACCACACAGCTCATACACAATTCACCAGCTGAATACATCCAAGCTGTTAATGTATAATCAGGTAAAAGACAAACAACCATGAAAAAGATAATCCTGCTTTACTGTTTCTTGCTTGCCGCAGCAGGCACCTTGGCCCAGCAAGCTCCGGTTGAAAAACAAAATGGGGGAATCCCGGCAGCCGGAAATAAATTCCGGTTTCCGCAACAGCAGATCAACAGCCTTACCGGCAATACCGCTTTCAAGCCCGGCCTTCTTCCTGCCAGAAAGACTCTTGGTTCGGATCATTCATCTTCGGTTGTGAATATACTCCGCTCCTTTGCAGCAGGCGAATCGCTGTCGTTCCTGTCACCTGACACACTTCAGTCAGGTGATACAATCATTGTGGGATATACACCAGCTGATACACTTTTTATTACCGGCAGCTGGTCCCATACCGGCCCGGTTATTGTGCTCAATGATGGCGTGGTGCTGTTTAAGAACGCAACTATCACCCTGGCAGGCGATCTTTTTGTGATTGGTAACGGGAAGCTGATTGTTGATTCCTCCACCCTTTCTTTCCCGCAGCTCTACTGGTATCAACGTTCGGTTACCGTAGTGCAAAAGGGTTACCTCAGATTTTCAAACACAACCCTTAATTATGGCGGATTCCCACACAGCCTGGTTGTGAGTGATTCAGCTGTTGTTGAAATGAATAATGTGACCAATGCCGATTACACAACAACTGGTCTGTCAAAACATGCAAGCCTGATGATTGACGGAAATAACCTGGCAGGCGAATTCATTATAACAGACAAGGTAACCCTTCAGCTTCAGAATGTTTCACATGCGCTTTTATGGCATCATATTCCGGCTTTTGCAACCGTGAATCATTCCTTTCCTAACGGGAATACCATCAGCTCTTATTCTTTTAATAATACAACCCCCGGAGTAAACGGAATTGACTATCTGGTTTCCGTCAGTAATTCAACCGACATTCAGTGGGCACTGATGCCCACTACCAATTCAGATGTTACAATCTCGAATTCAACCCTCCGTTCCATTGGCTTGTGGTTTGAAGGAAATGATACCATCCCGGTTTCGGGCCTGGTGAATAATTCGAGCTATTCCGGTTTTACGGCACCGCTCGCTGACCGAACGCTTCATTTAATCAATACCTCTCTCCAGACATGGAGTATTTATCCTTTTGACTCGGTTGTAATCAACCTGTCAGGCTGTATTGTGGGCGAGGTAGCCGCATTCGGAAAGTCAAAAGTAGATGCCGGCAATACGTGGGTAGATGGTTCAGGAGGCTACTGGAGTTCTTCCGATTCATCGCTTGTTGCCGGAGTTCAGTCAACGGTTTCAACCCATGTCCGTAGTGAAAGGAATAGCATCTTTCTATTTGCCTATTCAGCCCAGAATAACGGCTATACTTCTGCCATCGGGAATTCATTGCTGATGGTGATTCAGTGTACCGTACCCCAGGAACCGGTCGCTTATGAAGCCGGTGCCGTTTGGTTTGCCAACCTGTCGCAGCCTGCAACTCATTTTACAGATACCCTGGTCCCACTAACCGGCTCAGCCTTTATTGACAGAGGGCCGGCAAGCAACTGGATGGATTTTGGGTATTACCGCATGTCTTATCAATTTGCTGGTGATTCGGTATGGACCGATTTCACTTCATCTATTCCAGTCGAAATCAGAAACGGCCAGCTTGCTTTGTGGAATACCAATGGACTGAACTATGGAGCATACCTGGTAAGGCTGGTTTTATTCGACAACTGGGGTGACAGTGTGGAAGCAGTCAAACAAATTGTTCTTCTTCCCAACATATTAATTTCAGCCCAGGAACCGCAATTGGCCAGCCAGTTGGTTACCGTGTTTCCAAACCCATTTTCAGATCAATGTGTTTTGAAAACCGGCTCCTTGTTACAACAGGCCATTATCAGCATTGAAAACGCATTAGGCCAAATCCTCCGGCAATTCAGTTATTATCCGGAACAAACTTATATAATCCAGAGGGAGGATTTGCCCAACGGACTCTATTTGCTGAAGCTGACCTGGAATAATCAACTGATTTTAACAAAAAAATTAATCGTTACCAGCCAATAGCAATCCGCTGAACAGCGGATTGATGACCTGTTTCTGTTTCAAATTAGGCAACGCCAATTACTGATACTTATATCTTTGCGGAATAATGACGAATTATGATGTAATTGTAGTTGGAGCCGGGCATGCCGGTTGTGAAGCTGCTGCTGCTGCTGCACGGCTTGGCTCAAAGGTACTCTTAATTACAATGAATATGCAGACCATGGGGCAGATGAGCTGTAACCCGGCCATGGGTGGAATTGCTAAAGGTCAGATTGTCAGGGAGATAGATGCGCTGGGAGGACTGTCCGGAATTATTACAGACCGAACCACCATTCAATTCAGGATGCTCAACCGTTCAAAAGGGCCTGCTATGTGGAGCCCCCGATCTCAAAATGACCGGTGGCGGTTTTCCGAAGAATGGCGGCTGGCATTAGAACAAATTGAGAATATTGATTTTTACCAGGATACAGCTGACCGCATTACCGTTAGAAACGGTAAAGTAACCGGAATTATAACCGCAATGGGAGTCGCTTTCGGAGCAAGGGCAGTTGTGCTAACCAATGGAACATTTCTGAATGGGCTGATTCATATTGGCGAAAAGAATTTAAGCGGAGGCAGGGCTGGCGAGAAAGCAGCACGGGGGATGACGGCATGTCTGCTGGAACATGGGTTCATATCAGGAAGAATGAAAACAGGAACACCACCGCGGCTTGACAGCCGAACCATTAATTACCGTGTGATGGAAGAACAAAAAGGAGATGAACAGCCGGGCAAATTTTCGTTTTCACAGCAAACCAGGCCGGTCGAAAATCAGCTGAGCTGCTTTATAACTTATACCAATTCTGAAGTACATGAAATTTTAAAAGAAGGTTTCGACCGTTCGCCCATGTTCAGCGGCAGGATTGAAGGTATCGGGCCCCGGTACTGCCCATCCATAGAAGACAAAATAAACCGGTTTGCCGACCGTGAACGCCATCAGCTTTTTGTTGAACCCGAAGGCCGGCAGACAGTTGAAGTTTACCTTAACGGATTCTCATCCTCATTGCCAATTGATGTCCAGCTTAAAGCCTTACATAAAATAAAAGGGCTTGAGCAGGCCAGGATTTTCAGACCAGGTTATGCGATTGAATACGATTATTTTCCACCTGAACAACTTAAACACTCGCTCGAAACCAAGTTGATTGAGCACCTTTATTTTGCTGGTCAAATCAACGGTACCACAGGGTATGAGGAGGCTGGGTGCCAAGGGCTTATGGCAGGAATCAATGCGCATCTAAAGCTTCATGACAAAGAGCCGCTTATACTCCGAAGGTCAGAAGCCTACATTGGTGTACTTATTGACGATTTAATAACCAAAAGCACTGAAGAACCTTACCGGATGTTTACTTCGAGAGCTGAACACCGTTCGTTGTTAAGGCAAGATAATGCCGACATCCGGCTTACCGCCAAAGGTTATACCACCGGCCTGGTAAGTGAAAGCCAGTACTGGCAAGTATTAAAAAAGCAGGAGCAGGCAGCTGGATTAGAATACTTTCTGAGGAAATCAAGTCTGCATCCGGACAAGGCAAATCCGATGCTTGTTTCACGTGAAACAGAACCAGTGGCAGTTAAGACAAAGCTCTACAGTTTGTTGCTTAGGCCACAGGTTTCAATAGCTGATCTGGCTGAAGTATCAGAAGAACTTAAAGCCTATATTGCAGCCAATCGCATTTCAGAAGACTCAATAAATGAAGCTGCCATTTCAGTAAAATACCAAAGCTATATTGAAAAGGAAAAAGAATTTGTTGAGCGAATGAACCGCTTTGAAGAAGTTTACCTTAAACCGGATTTCGATTACTATGCTCTGCCATCGTTAAGCCTTGAAGCCCGCCAGAAGCTGGCAGCTGTCAAACCCATTAGTATCGGCCAGGCATCACGCATTAGCGGGGTTTCGCCAGCAGACATCTCTGTATTGCTTGTTTATGTTGGTAAATAAAACCGTTTCACTTGGAACAAGGAATTGAACAGTTAACAGCCTGCCCCGTTTGTAAGAGTTTATCAGCAGCGTTTTTAAAGGTTAAGGACTTTACTGTTTCACATGAAACATTCAGCATTGCAGCGTGTATGGGATGCGGGTTGAAATTTACAAACCCACGGCCTGATTTAGATTCTATCGGGAGCTATTACAAGAGTGAAGAATATATTTCCCACAGCGGAAGCGGAAAAGGACTGATCCCCCGCATCTACCGGCTTGTACAGGGTTATAACCTCAATCTGAAATACCAACATGTAAAAAAAATGACCCGGCTCAATAAGGGTAGGCTTCTGGATTATGGCTGTGGAAGAGGTGATTTTTTGAAATTAATGCAAAAAAAAGGTTGGCAGGTACAGGGAATCGAACCCTCAGCAGATGCGGTATCCATTGCCTCATCAACCGGTATTGAGGTTGGAAACCCCTCTTCGGTTTCTCTTCTTTCTGATCACTGTTTTGATGTAATCAGCCTCTGGCATGTGCTGGAACATATCCATGAACTTAACCAGGCTATCAGCCAGTTTAAAAGAATGCTTAAACCGGGCGGGCTGCTGGTTATTGCTGTTCCTAATTATAAAAGTTCGGACGCCAGCTATTACCGGGAATACTGGGCAGGTTATGATGTGCCCAGGCATCTTTACCATTTCGACCGTAACTCAATGAAAACCTTAGCCGGCAACCATGGATTGAAAATAGCCGGAATTCATCCTTTGTGGATGGATGCCTTTTATGTTTCAATGTTAAGCGAAAAATACCGTAACAATAATACAGGGATTATTTCTGGAAGTTGGAGGGGACTGATTTCCGATTTAAAAGCACTGAAGAGCAACGAATGGTCCAGTTTGATTTATACCCTGCAGCCAGTCAATTCGCCCGGCATTTAATTGCCTAAAATCTGAAATATCAATTTAAAGCGCTTCTGCTGCATTCAGGTGCTTTTTAAGAGTTGGCTATCAGATGCCTGCCTTTCGTGCAGTAGAACTCACTTAATAAAGCCTGCTCAAAATTCTTTTTTAATTAATGTAATTGGCTGATTATCAGTATGTTATAGTTATTTTGGGAGATAGCTGATCACAAATTGGCTATGCGGTCAGCTATTTGGGAGATTGCAAAGGATAGCCTTTGTCAATCCAGTCGGTTTTAAGATTATCAGCCAGGTTCAAAAGCTTATGATTTGTAAACTTCATTTCATTGAGTAATGAAAAGGCCGGCCGGATATTGGGACAATTTTTAAACGGACAACATCCGCAATAAATGACAATGTTAGCTTCTTTCGGGAGCTTTTCAAGCTGCAGTCTCAGGTTCGAAAGATTTCTCTGATTGCCGGTTTCACCAATCTGAACGGCACCTTGAATTAAGCCTGCAGGACCAATATTAAAGATGTAAATCTGCTGAGGCTGCCCACTGGTTAACTGCCCGGCTAACTCTGCCGGTTGCATCAGCTGATTCTCTGTCCATGGCTCTGTACCTCCCTGATGCCTGCCGGTAAACAGAAAGAAAGCAGTCGCCATGAAAGCAGCAATAAAAATAAAAGAAGTAATTGATTTTTTTGACATTTTACTTAGAATTTAAACCATTCAGCCGGCAAAATTAAAAACCCTTGCTGAATCCGGAAGAATTTTTGCCAGAGATAAAACCAATCTATTCCCCTGTCCTGAACCAGACTGTATTCATCAAAGACAAAAAGAAATAAGAACCACTGGGGGTTCGTCACTCCTTCACCTGATTTCACATGTCTGCCGGTAAACCAGGTTAACCTGTTCTCCGGTGATTCAGCTGCATCTATTCTTCTTTTTCTAAGGCTGCCAGGCAGGAATGCTTAACCGCTGTTTTGAAACCAGGCTGCTTTAGATTTAGCCTGAGGTGGAGGGCCGTGACAAGCAACTCAACAACCAACAACAGCTTATTGATTTCTGATTTCAACCCTATTGGACTCATCACTTGCATGTGCACACACAGAGAACTGCGCGTTATATCCCCTGAACCAGTTGTATATTGATTTACACGCTTCCAGGTAATAAGCAGCATTTTAAACTGTGTGAATTAAGCAACGGAGTTTCTAGAGTTGTGTGATCACAAGTGACGGAAAAAGAGTAAGTAAAAAAACAGCTGTGATTAATCATTAAACAAAAACCGAAGGGGAAGAGCTTAACTGCGAAAACAAAAGCAGATCCGGTCAGAGCCAGTTGTTTTTTAACGGAAAGACTGCTCCGTTTTTTATTACAGGGTTTTGGAAAGTGATTACCGGATACAGCAACAAACAAAACCTGTGGCCGGCTGCACCGGGCTTTTTTAGCTTTCTGGTTAAGACATCATTGATAACCGGTTAGAGCAATCAATACCCTGTTTAGCTATAAATAGCCAGTTCTGTTTCCTGATTCCCTTTTCGATGATGCAACCGGTACTGGCTCTTTGGTTATAAATCTGCATCTGTTAACCTTTTACCCTTCCGGTGCATAAATCGGGGCTAGTTCCACTAAGTTTCATGGAAAACGGGCAAAAGTGCTCACTGCCATAAACTGCCGAATGGTTGATTAAAATCATAGTTTTTGCTTCTCTGCGATTTTAGATTTGTGGAAATTAAGTTGCTTTTGAAGATGAAGCTCTGGCAAGTCTCAACATTAATTCACTCTTATCCGGAAAAACCTGTATTATGAAAAAAGCTTTACTGATTATAGTAAGTATTCTTTTGAATCAAGTTGCCTACCCTCAATGCACGACAACCAATGCTACAGGTTGCCAATGTAAAGATTCAACCCAGACCGATTGTGATTTACTACCCGATATCACTATTTCGTGGTATGCAATCCTGAATTATGCCGGTGGGCCAAATGAATTTTCTCAGACCGGTAACGGAGTTGATAACGGCAGGTTGAAGGTAACAGGCGCTACCCCTAATATCGGACGTGGTCCTTTGAATATTGTAGGACAATGGGACTCGGCAAGCACCACCTGGGGACGATTCCTGTGCGGTACTGATACGGTAATTGCTCCAATCTCCAATTTTACTTGTCCGAACGGTAACCCGCTTCCCAAATTGTTACCCTCACAACGGATTTATCATAAAAGCGGCAATACCATGACTTCCTGGCTAAGAGTTACCGGGCCGGTGAATTACCAGGGAGGAACTCAGCTTTATAATGATGAATGGGGGATATTCTCATTACGGATTCAGGATCCCTTAGAACCGGATCCGCGCAAGTGGAGCATTGTTGGTACCGGTCACAAGCTGGGCTATTGCCTGATGGATTACTATACCTGCAGCGGTGCTCCTCATCATTGTAAAGACACCAATTTCATTTACAATTACGGAACTACCATGGTAAACGGAGATTTCCCAAACTGGCAGCTGGGCGGAGGCTCCTATTCCTGCTCACCAAAAAGTCAGGGGATTTCAAGCGGGTATGAAGATGTTTATAATGAAAATCTGGATGGAATGTGGATTAATATTCCACCGGGCACCTGCAATGGCCAGTATTGGATTGTTTATGAAGTTGACCCTCATAATTATTTTCTTGAAGAAGACGAAACCAATAATTATACAGCCGTCCCTTATACTCTGACTCAACAATCGCCACCGGGAAATCCGTCAATTTCCATTACACCCGACCGCAGTGCAAACCTGTGTACCGGAGAGCAGCTTAAGCTGACTGCCACAGCCGGAACCGCTTATCAATGGTCAACCGGTGAAACTACTCAAAGCATCTGGGCAACTTCCGGAAGTTATTCGGTAACTGTTACAAATTATTGCGGAACTGCAACTGCTTCATTTACGATTGACTCCAGCATGACTCCTGTTCCAGTGATAACCGAAGATACGGTTTGTGTGGGTACTTCCGCTTCATTAACAGCTACGGGCACCCATGTGCAGTGGTTTGACAGTTCGGGAGCAGTTGTTCATACAGGTAATTCCTTTACAACTCCCGTTTTGGCTTCAACTACGAGCTATTATGTTCAGGATAGAGTGGAGTATCCCGGAAGCCTTTCAAAAACCGGGAAATTTGATAATACCGGAGGCGGAGCTTACAGCAGTACTTCCAATTATCTTCTGTTTGATGTTTACAGGCCACTGAAAATTAAATCTGCCAAAGTATATGCAAACGGTGCAGGTAACCGCACCATTATTTTATCGAATGAAATCGGGATTTACCAGCAGGCTGTTACTGTGAATATTCCAAACGGAACTTCCCGGATTGACCTGAACTTTGATGTTACTCCCGGTAAGAATTATTCTTTACGGCTTTATGGTAATGTTGATTTATTCAGAAATAATGCAGGAGTTAATTATCCCTATACCATGACTGACACTCTTTCAATTACAGGTTCAAGTGCCGGATCCTCCTTCTATTATTATTTCTATGACTGGGAGGTAGAAGTTGGCGGAACAACCTGTACCAGTGCTCAGGTCCCGGTTACTGCTTATGTCGAAAGTTGTACCGGCATTTTTGAAAACATGGATCTTTCAAATAATTTTTCGGTCTTTCCGAATCCGTCTTCAGGCAGCTTTACTTTCCAAATCATTATGCCTGAGACTGCTGATTTAACCATAAAGGTTCTTGACTTAACAGGAAGGGCTATCTATTCAAAGGATGTCAGTAATGCTTCTGGTCAATATGCAACTGACATTACACTGTTCCATGCTGCAAAAGGAATTTACACCCTTGATGTATTAATAGGTGCAAGGCATTATGTTAGAAAACTGGTAATTCAGTAATTTAGGCCGGGATTCCTGAAAGCCTGCAGCTTAAGGCAGGTGTTGGTTTTGTATGGGTGCAGTAGCTAATTTAGAACGAAAAAAACGTTATAGCCGGTGGCGGGCCGGTGCATTAATCAGCGTTTATGTACTGATGGGAATCCATATTGCCCATTGGCTGATTGCCGGAAAAACGTTAGCCCCTCTTGAATTTAATGAAGTGCTGTACACGATTCACCTGGGTATCATCACGGCAGGTTTTATTTTTATGGCACTAACCGTAGTGGGTACCCTTTTCTTAGGCCGGTTCTTCTGCTCCTGGGGTTGCCATATACTAGCATTACAGGATTTCTCTGAATGGCTGTTAGCCAAATTTAAAATCAAACCTAAACCACTTAAATCACGAGCATTCTTATTTGTTCCCTTCGTTGTAATGCTTTACCTGTTTTTATGGCCGCAATTAGAACGACTGATCAGCGGAACTGCATTTGCCGGATTTCATACCCGGACGGATGCTGAAGGATGGGCTTCCTATGTTACAACCAATTTCTGGAGAAACCTGCCCGGTATCCCTGTTACCCTCATGACTTTCTTTTTTGTGGGTTTTGTAATTGTTTACTTGTTGGGAACAAGAAGCTTTTGTCAGAAAGTTTGTCCTTACGGAGCAATCTTTGCCATTGCCGACCGGTTTGCTCCCGGGAAAATAAAACTCACAGGCGACTGTACCCAGTGCGGAGTATGCACAGCTCATTGCAGTTCTCATATACTGGTTCATAAAGAAATTGAACAATTTGGCAAGGTGGTAAGTCCTGATTGTTTGAAGGACCTGGATTGTGTGGCTGTTTGTCCGGAAGATGCCATTAATTACGGTTTTACAAAACCATCCTTTTTCAAATCCTTAGCAAGAACAAAAACCCATCAGACACATTATCATTTTACCCTTGCCGAAGATATACTGCTGGCTTTTTTTACCTTGGTTTATGTTATCATTTTCAGAGGGCTGTATGGTTCTGTTCCGTTTCTGCTGTCGGTTACGTTGGGAGTTGTTTTTTCTTATCTCACAATAACATTTATCCGGTTGTTCAGAAAAGAGTATGTTCGTACAGGCCCCTTCCTGCTGAAGAACGGGAATAGGCTCACCCCTAAAGGAAAGTTTTTTATTCCGCTGATGGGATTGGTTTTTCTCTTTTCAACCCACTGCGGCTATGTTCATTACCATCATTTCACCGGTGAAGCAGAGTATAAAAAGGTAATCGCTCAAAATCACCTGCTGCCGGCTGCTGTAACTGCAAATGGTGTTGCCGAAAAGCTGAACACTTCCCTGTACCATCTTAAGATAGCCGATCAATGGGGGCTGTATTCACCCTTAACACTAAACCGTCAACTAGCTGCAATCTATTTATACAAGCAGGATTTGCCGCTTGCTGAAAAGTACCTTGGGAGGATGCTTGTTGTCAGGCCTGCTGATACCGAAGCCAGGCTGCGGCTGGCAAAAATCCTGTACCTCACCAACCGCACTGATGCCTCCGTCAATGAACTTAAAAAAATAATTGAAATGGATTCCGGAGTAAAAACCAAAACCGAATCCAATACCCTCAGTGAAGCTTACTTAATGATGGGGCATATTGAACAGCAGCTTGGTTTTGCAGCCTCTGCATTTACACACTATGAACATTCGTTGAAAAACAATCCCCAGAATACTGAAGCATTACTGGCACTCGGAATCTTCCAGATGCAGGCCGGCCACTTTGCTGAGGCCGAAAAATTATTTGTCCGGTGCAATGAATTAACGCCCGGCCAGCCATTGGTTCATAATAACCTGAGTGCAATCTACATCCGGTTAAGAAACCGGAAGAAAGCCATTGAACATCTGAAAGAACTCACCCGGCTTCAACCCTCCAATGCCATGGCACAATACAACCTGGGAATGCTCCTGTTCAGTGATGGTAATAAAGAGGAAGCCATTTCATCTCTTGAACGGGCGGTAGCTATCAAACCTGATTATGCCAATGCCCGGCTCGGCTTATCAAGAGTATTAAATGATTCGGGCCGGTCAGCTGAAGCTCAATCGCAGCGCCAGTTAGCCGAAGCACTTGATCCGAATTTAAAAACTAACCGCCATTAGCATCCTGATGAGAATCCTGCTGATGTTATTTTGCCTCACCTGTTGGTTACTGCCTAATCTTAACCGGATACAGGGACAGGAAGCATGGACGGCTCCGGCTTACACCGACAGCCTGGTAAACCCTTTTAAAAGCGATAAGAAAATAATTGCTGAAGCAAAGAAAATTTATGAAAGTGCCTGCTGGACCTGCCATGGATTAACCGGTAGGGGAGACGGGCCGGCAGCAACCGGATTAACTCCAAAACCGGCTGACCATTCTTCAGCAAAAGTTCAACACCAGGCTGACGGTGCTTTATTCTGGAAGTTGTCAAAAGGCAGGGGAGTAATGCCTCCGTTTGAAACAACATTATCAAAACAACAACGATGGAAACTGGTATGCTATATAAGAGAACTTGCAAAGCAAAACAGTCAGCGCTGATTGCAGTTGTGATGGTAATCACGCTGCTGCCATACTCAGGCTTTTCGCAGACTGAAAAAGAATATGTTTTTGGTGTATTCAGAAGCCCACAGCTTGTCAATGCCCAAACAACCGAAATGGTAAAACCCAAAAGCTGGGAGTTTTCAATTCGTCACCGTTTTGGAATGACAGGGCCAGACAAAAGCAGTTACCAGCAGTTCCTAGGGCTTGATCTGCCGGCTAACATTCGTTTTGGATTTGTTTTTCCGGTTACCAGCCGGATTAATATCGGAGCTGGCCGGACTAAAAACGATAAATCCATTGATAGTGAAATTAAACTATTGGTTATAAGGCAAACCGAAGATAACTCCGCTCCGGTCTCTGTTGCAGCCTATTTCAATGCAGCAGTCAGAACCAGCGACTTTCCAAAAGTAACTCCTTATGACTTCTTCAGTGACGGGGTAACTCCCTTTTCATATAAATTCAATCACCGCCTTTCTTATTGTTATGAATTCATCTGCTCAAGAAAATTTTCTGAAAAATTCTCAATGCAGATTTCACCTTCATGGATATATAAAAACCTGGTTGCACCGGGCTACAAAAACGGGGTTGTCGCCATTCCAGTTAGTTGTGCGTATAAAACAGGGCTCAACTCATCACTGATTTTTGAATATGCGTACCGCTTTGATAACCGTCCGGATAATGATGTGTATCCGGCCTCCATCGCCTGGGAAATTGGAACCAGCGGGCATATCTTCCAACTGGTTGTTTCTTCAAACAGCGAACTGATTGAACAGGAAAATTATACCCGGGTTAATTATGATTATTTTAACGGATACCTTGCCCTTGGATTCAATATCCGCAGAACATTCTGGAGTAAAAAACAACATGTAAGGAAATGAAACACGCTCTGCTTTTAGCCCTTGGATGCATCGGGCTGCTATTACCTGCTTGCGAGAAAGATAGCGGCCCGGTTTACATCAAACCGGCTGACACACTGACCCAGTCTTTAATCAGTTATGCCGGTGAAATTCAACCTTTGCTTACAACCAATTGTGCACTTCCGGGTAACTGCCACAATGAATTTCACCCCATGCTTAACCTGTTGCCTTGCTGCTCATACGACCAGCTGCTTTTCAGCGGTGCCAGTGCTCCCTATGTGGATACGTTAAGCCCGGAAGAGAGCCTGCTCTATCTGAAAATCACAAGTTTTAACCAGACTCCGCCCCAGATGCCTCCGGGCGGGCCTTATATGACTCAGGAAGAAACCGGTAAAATCCTGGAGTGGATTGCCCAGGGTGCCAAAAATAATTAAGTCGGTTGCTTTTGCTGATTCAACTTTATCTGATAGTCAGAAGCCTTCTTTAATAATGTGATCCTTCTGAATACCCAATACTGCAAAATGCTTCTCAACCGCATCCATCATTGGTGGCGGTCCGCAGAGATAAAAGAATACAGATTGATCTGCAAGGTGCTTTCTGATAAGCGCTTCCGAAATAAAGCCATGCTCATACCCTTCAACGGTCTCATCCGATAAGACATTGATAAAATTTCTGCCCAGCATTTTACGGAACTTCTCCTCGTGAATAATATCTGCCTTGGTCTTATTGGCAAAAATCAGTTTGTTATTCCCGATTTTATTTTCCTTCTCCAGCTTTTTGAGAATAGCCAGAAAAGGCGTAATTCCGGCACCACCGGCAATAAAAATACCTTCTCCTTTGTAATGAATATCCCCGAATACTCCTCCTACAATCAATTCATCCCCTTTTTTCATGGATAATAACTGATTGGTTACCCCCTTCCGTGACGGATACGTCTTGATTGTAAATTCAATCAGGCGGTCTTCTGGAAGCGAAGTGAAAGTAAAGGCCCTGAGTTCTTTTTCCCATCCCGGCTTATTGATGGAAATGTCAACTGCCTGGCCCGGTTCATAAATTAATCCTGCCGGCTTTTCAGCAACCAGGTGAAGCACATCATGGGTGATGTGTTCAATTGAAATGATTTTTGATTTCTGTTCCATTCTTATTTATTAACGGTTATTAATTTCAGATTATATTTTGTGTTTGAGTAATCCGGCTGATCCGGGCAGGAGCCAGTTACCGGATTAAACCCTCTTAGCTTCATTTTTAACAGATTGCTCAGCCTGTTAGATGGCTTACTGAATGTATAGTTACTTACCTGCATCTTGTTCTGCTTATTACTTTTCTCAGACCGGCTTTGAACTTCAACGGCCTCTTTTTACTTTTCTGCCTGTTATTCTTAAGCTGTCATGCTAATTTTTCTATTTGTTTCATTACCCTTTCTACCATTGCATCACAATGAATCAGGTCAAACCCGAACAACTCTTTGTAGCTGAAGGATTGTCCCGTTTCATTTCTCAAAATGGATTTTACACGGCCAGGCCTGGCTGTTACATGAGACTCACGGATGTTCAGTAGACTGGCTTTTTCGTTAACATTCATTTCGTGCTTTGAGAAGGGAATCCGGTAATTATAAGAAATTTTACCCGGTGCCGTTTCACTTATACTTTCCTGTTGCCGGTAATGAACCAATTCTCTGGTAGTGTTACCGTTACACCGAAATTCGTATATGGCACCGCTGTTAATAGCTTCTCTCTGTTTCATTTTTAAACCTTGATTTTTCTCTTCTGAAACAGTTATTCAGCATGATATTGCTGATCCGGGTTTTAAAATCCGGCCGTCTTCCGAAGGCTGACAGGCTCAGGTAAGCATCCATAAAAGTATTCTGCATCCGGTCCGGTGTTTCTTCATGATTGCATTGATAAGACCTTCCGGTTTTATACAGCCAGAGATTAAATCTTCTTACTGCGAACATATAACATTGTTTCTCTCCATTCAGGACACTCTCAATCAGTTCAGTTATTATTCCCATCAGAAAATTCAGGATACACCCTATTAATTAGAGTAGGGCAGGGGTCAATTGGTTACAATGAACTGCTGAAAAATCATTCGCAAACTCAGGAACCGATAAAAATAAGAATATAACTGATAAACCTCATGTAACCCGAATTATCAGGGATCCATCTCTTATGACTGTTTCGTCAATTGAAATAACTCAATAGTTTATTTTCATAATGAAATTTAAATCTGGATCTGAGCCAATCAGATGTTTCTCATGCTTTAAAACAGTAAGCCTTGAGCTGCAATCTGAATAGTATGAACTTGTTTGCTATCATTCATTATTACGAGGGTTGGCTTCCTGTTACTTGTTGGTCTATACAATTAGAAATAACAACAGCGTACTGTTCAATTTGGTTGCTCTTAATTCTTTAATTTCAGTTTTTCCTTTTTTATACTATCTATTCTGGCCTGGTTAGGATTCAAATGTTTTGGTGACTGCTGAATGCTGTCTTTTAGCCGGTTTGAATCTTCCAATCGGCTTGTAACTGTGTACGAGCGACCGTGAAAGCATTAAGTTAAAAAAATTGATAAATAAGTATGTGGCAAACAGACTCTCTTTGGTTTGAAGTAGCAATAGTTAGTATCACTATTACATTAGGACATATCTTGTTAGGACACTTTGAAGAACGAACAATAAGTGTACGAAAATTTTTAAAATACATAATGTCCCTAATCAAAGTTGTTGGCCTCTCTTTATTGTTTGGACGAACAGTAGCCTTAATGTTTTTTGCTATATCCTTTATTCCAGTTTTGTACATCCACTTGGTTATGCTACCCATAAAAGGAATAAATGGTTGGTCAGGTGAACCTAAATCAAAATATTGTGAATATAGAAAATGGAGTAAGGAGTTATTTAAAGACGAAAAACAATAATGACAGAAATAGATTTCGATAAATGCCTGAATACTACCAAAAACAGAAATTAAGTAGAAATGACAACAATCAAATTCCTAAACTTTAAAACTGACCAACTTTTGCTTAGACACATTGTTGATAGCGACATTGACAATATCTTCGAATGACTTTCTCGCACCCCGACCTTATAAAATACTATGGTGTAAATTTTCAGACTTTGGAAGCGACAAAAGAACAAATGACTTTTTACGCTGACTTAGAAAAAGACGAAACAGGAATTTGGTTTGCTGTTTGTTCATTAGACAACAATACATTTTACGGTACAGGCGGACTTAACAGCCTAAGCAAGGAACATAAGAAAGCGTAAATTGGTTTTTGGCTACTGACCAACTTTTGGAGACAAGGAATTATGAAAGAAGCAATGCTACTATTTTGCTACTATGGTTTTGATAAACTTAGGCTTCATAGAATTGAAGGCTTTGTTGAAGCCGGACAATAGAAATTGTAAATCAGCAATGGCTAAACTTGACTTCCTACACGAAGGAACAATGAAAGACTGCAAAATTTAAAATGGGAAATTTTTATGTTTAGACGGCACCTCAAAAAACCCCCGCTCTTGTTGAATACTTTTCATAACTGGTGTAAAGATAAGCTAAGCGGGAAGCTCAGTTTGCAGGAAAAGCGATCAATATAAAAGAGAATACACGCAGCCTGTTTGATGAGGAATTCCGCCTGGACAGGGTCCGGAAAAGGGATCCTTTACAAGTGCTTAGGCAAGTGGATTGGGAAGGATTCCGCTGCCGGCTGGATAAAGCCTTTCCGGAAGTGGACTACAGCCTGGGGGACGACTGCCCTGTGACCGGGTGATGATGTTTAAACTCCTGGCACTTGCGGAGTATTATGGATTAAGTGGTGATCAGATCGAATTTCAACTTCTTAATCGGCTTTCGTTCCAGCGATTCATAGGCCAGGGTTTACAGGACATTGTCCCCGATGCAAAAACAATCTGGCTCTATCGTCAAACACTCACAGATGCTGGTGTTATCGTTCAGATTTTCAAGACTTTAAAACGTCAGCTGAGTCGGTACGGTTTGATAGCAAAAAAAGAAACAATGATCGATGCCTGTTTTGTAGAAGTTCCAGTACAACGCAACACACCTGATGAAAATGATGAAATTAAAAATGGAGGCGTTCCGGATTGG
>JADLBQ010000054.1 GCA_020847635.1 Bacteroidia bacterium | reverse complement strand
TCTGGAGAAAGTGGCACAGAGTGGCCGCCCGCTCCTGATCATTGCTGAAGATGTAGATGGTGAAGCATTGGCTACACTTGTTGTAAACAAAATCCGTGGCGCACTGAAAGTTGCTGCTGTAAAAGCTCCGGGATTCGGAGATCGCAGAAAGGCAATGATGGAAGATATTGCAATCCTTACCAATGCAACCCTTATTTCTGAAGAACGTGGATTTAAGCTTGAAAATGCAGATCTGAGCTATCTGGGTACTTGCGAAAAAATATCCATTGACAAGGACAATACTACCATTGTTGGTGGTTCAGGCAAGAAGGCTGATATCACTGCCCGGGTTAATCAGATTAAAGCTCAGATTGAAACAACAACTTCTGATTATGATAAAGAAAAATTGCAGGAACGTTTGGCCAAGTTGGCTGGCGGGGTTGCTGTTCTTTATGTAGGTGCTGCTACCGAAGTTGAAATGAAAGAAAAGAAAGACCGTGTTGATGATGCCTTGAATGCAACACGTGCTGCAGTTGAAGAAGGTATTGTTCCTGGTGGTGGTGTAGCTTATATCCGTGCGGTAGATGCTCTTGAAAAACTGAAAGGCACTACAGAAGATGAAACAACCGGAATCAGTATCATAAAACGGGCACTTGAAGAACCGCTTCGCCAGATTGTTGAAAATGCCGGAATTGAAGGTAGCATCGTGGTTCAGAAAGTTCGTGAAGGAAAAGAAGATTTTGGATACAATGCCCGCACAGATGAATATGAAAATCTGTTTAAGGCCGGTGTAATTGATCCGACCAAGGTTACCCGTGTAGCACTTGAAAATGCTGCTTCAATAGCCAGTATGTTGCTTACTACTGAATGTGTACTTGCTGACATTAAGGAAGATAAGCCGGCTATGCCTGCAGGAATGCCGGGTGGAATGGGCGGAATGGATTATTAATTCCCAAAATTAAAATGATTAGAAAAGGGTGGATTGAAATTCACCCTTTTTTTATTTCATAAAAATAGCTGCTGCAATTCACGGTTCACTGCCGATTAACTACTTTTGACCGCCAATAAAAAGTTCACCAATGAACAAAACAGATAAATTTATTGGCGAAAGCCTTACTTATGATGATGTATTACTCATCCCGGCCTATTCAGAAATTTTGCCGAGAGAGGTTGATATAACAACACGTTTTACAAGATCCATTGTCCTTAATGCGCCTTTTGTTTCTGCTGCGATGGATACAGTGACAGAATCGGCCCTAGCCATTGCAATGGCCCAGGAAGGAGGAATCGGAGTGTTGCATAAAAACATGACCATTGAAAAGCAGGCGGCTGAAGTCAGAAAAGTAAAACGCTCGGAAAGCGGAATGATCCAGGATCCCATTACCCTCTTTGAACATGCAACCATCGGGGAAGCCCTCCAGATTATGAAAGAGAATAAAATCGGTGGTATCCCGATAATTAATAACAAGAATAAGCTGGTTGGAATTCTGACCAACCGCGATCTCCGCTTTGAAAGAAAAATGACAAGACCGGTAAATGAAGTGATGACGAAGGAACACCTGATAACTGCTACAGGTCCGATTTCACTACAGCAAGCTGAAATTATTCTCCAGGAATATAAGATTGAGAAACTTCCCGTTGTGAGCAAAAATGGTATCCTCCTTGGACTGATTACTTATAAGGATATTCAAAAATTCAAATCCCGTCCGAATTCCTGTAAGGATAACCTGGGACGGCTTCGGGTGGCAGCTGCTGTTGGAGTTACTGTTGATATGATTGAACGGATCAGTGCACTGGTTCAGGCCGGAGTAGATGCCGTTGTGATTGATACAGCTCATGCCCATTCGAAAGGAGTGATTGCAGCACTGAAACTGGCACGTAAAAAATTTCAGTCGCTGCAGATTGTTGTTGGGAATATTGCAACCGGTGATGCTGCAAAAATGCTGATTAAAAACGGGGCGGATGCAGTGAAAGTTGGAATCGGCCCCGGTTCCATTTGTACTACGCGGGTTGTTGCCGGAGTTGGTGTTCCGCAGCTGACAGCTATTTATCAGGTTGCTCAGGCAATTAAAAATACAGATGTTCCGCTGATTGCTGATGGCGGAATCCGCTTTACTGGCGATATCCCCAAGGCAATTGCTGCCGGAGCAGACTGCATAATGGCAGGTGCCCTTTTTGCCGGTGTTGAGGAATCTCCCGGTGAAACAATTATCTATGAAGGACGAAAGTTTAAAGTCATCCGCGGAATGGGATCACTTGAAGCTATGAAGGAGGGGAGTAAAGACCGTTATTTCCAGGATGCCGAAGATGATGTTAAAAAATTAGTACCCGAAGGAATTGTTGGCCGTGTTCCGCATAAGGGCCCACTTGCTGAAGAAATTTATCAGCTGGCTGGCGGACTCAGAGCCAGTATGGGGTATTGTGGAGTAAAAAATATTGCTGCTTTAAAACAAGCCAGGTTTACACGAATTACCCAGGGTGGTGTGCGCGAAAACCATCCTCATGGAGTAGCAATCATCAAAGAAGCACCTAACTACCACCGTTGATCAGTCGGCTTCATTCAGAAACGTATTCAAAGGATAAAGGGCTTTGAATACTTCAGCACAGTGTCCGACAAATTTTTTATCTTGAACCTGCCTGTCGGACAGGTGATGAACCGCAATGAGTGATTTATGTTTGAGCCATTTAATTTCAGGATGAAATGCCTCATAGCCTTTGGGAGGCCGTATTAACTGATCTCCTTCAAGAGCTCCAAAATACTTTTTAAATCTGGGCGCATGAATGATTTTTTTGAATGAGCTGGCATTATAATCAATCTCCCGCCTGATGGCACTTAACCATTCTTTGGACGGGTTATAAGCACCTCCGGCAAGGATGGAATGAGCCGGTTCAATATGGATGTAATATCCGGCATCTGCCTGGATCTCCGGCCGGGAATGACCGGATTTAATATAGGCTCCCAAATTGCTTTTATACGGTGATTTATTCTTACTGAACCGGATATCCCGGTAAATTCTGAAAATACATTTCTTGGCTTTCAGGTTTTCGGTTTCTTTGTCGAACCGGGCGATTAAGGGAATCAGGGTTTCAATGAAAACTTCAAACTCCAGTTTGGCTGCTTCATATCTGTGCCTGTTTTCTTGAAACCATTCACGGTTGTTGTTTTTTTTGAGATCACTTAGAAATTTAAATGTACGAGTTGTCAGCATGGCTTACCGGGTTTACAGTTTAAATCTTCATTACTCAATCTTAACATTAATCAGTTCAATCTTTCTTTCAAGAGCTGCTTTGGGGCTGTAAACAGAATTCCGTAAATCATTCAGGTCATCGCTGACATCGGCAGGAGCAAGCGACTTTCCTACAGCAATCCATTCGATATTCAGCGAGCCTTTTTTGCTGAATATTTCGAGTGACCGGTTTTTATAATTCAGCAGATAATTAACCAGGCTTGAGATTCTGCGTTTTGAGAGGTTCTCATTGTAGGCTGTGGAAGCAAGCGGGCTTGCCTGGCCTCTGACTACCAGCGTTATTTTTTTCCCATCCTGCAATTCTTCACTCAACAGGCTGGCAACGCTATCCAGCCTGGCAAAAGAAGAAATAATCACTTCACTGAATAATTTATTAATTGCATTTTCGGCTGCTTTTCTTTTCTGTTCACTCAGTCCTTTTGAATACTCAGCCACAAACTCATTCTTCCGGCTGAGATAGCGGTAGTATAAATCATCATATCGCCAGTTGGTTTCGGTTTTTACTGTTTTCGGGTCGGGCTGGTCATTATCAAAGTAGAGCACTAACGGCAGTAATCTACGTGTAGCTTTGATTTTTGGAGTATCATTGAGAAAAGCTAAGGTATCAGGTTCTGATGAACCATCAAGAACTATCAGGGTGTCGATTAAAGGAGGCTGCTTTTTAGTCAGGACATATTCATATATGTCATAACAGCAGGTTTTGGATTTGATATACATTGAGCCCGGCCGGTTCGAAGTAATCATTCCCCGGTCTTCCTTAAACGAAGTGGTAAAATACAAATCATGATAGCTTGAATTAATGGGATATCCTGCATTTTCAGGTGCGCTGAACTGAGTTTCACCAACTTTTGCTGAATAAAACACATCATAGCCACCTAATCCTTCTGAACGGTCGCTGCTGAAATAAAGGGTTCGGGTTTCATCATTGAAAAACGGAGTGATTTCATTTTCACCGGTGTTAATTTCACTTCCGGCATTTAGCGGTTCAGAAAACTGACCGTCAGCTGTCATTAACGCATACCAGATATCCAGATTCCCGAATCCACTATCTCGGTCACTTACATAATACAAAGTATAACCTTCTGCCCCGCGAAGTGCCAGTGCAGGCTGGGTAGACGTTGTACCTTTTTTATTGATCGAATCAGGCAACCGAAAAGGCTTAGACCAGCTTCCGTTTTTAAACCGGGATGCAAAAAGTTCACATCTCATTTCTGCCTTATTGAGCGGCTGGCAACGGGTAAAAACAATCCATTGGTTGTCACTGCTGAATGTGAGGTTGGCATTGTGTATTCCCGTTTGATTGATATCCTCAGGAAGAGGTGTAGGCTGGTGCCATTTATTTCTCGACTTAGCTGATTTTAAAATCCTGGTGAAGTATGCTTTGGTTTCTTTTGTTTTAGAATTGGCAGATGGAAAACGAAGCGAGGAATAGTACAGAACAGAATCACCAAGAAGGTACCCGGCAAAATCGGAATAAACGGTATTGATGGTGTTGCCCATATTGGACACTTCGGCACCAACAGGATGTTGAGTAAGCTGGTAGGCTGTTTCACAACCTGCGATTTCCTTGTGAGCACGTATCGAATAGTAATTACTGTCAGCTGCATGAAGATTATTGTATTTAAAAAAAAGGTTCTTGGCCGTTTCATATTCACCTTTCATTTTATTCATCATGGCCAGGTAAAACAATGCAACCGGATAGCGGTTCTCCCGATCATTCAATACCACCTGATTATACCAGTAAGCAGCCACATTCACATCATTAAAGAGTCTTGATGCTTCTGCCATTTTAAATTTGAGGCTGAGATCATTGTTCTCAAATTCGAGAGCTTTTATAAAATACTCGGTTGCTGAGTAATAATCTTTATCAGCCATGGCTTTCTCACCTGCACTGATATACGCCCGGAAGGTCTGAGCCGATGCAACCCCCCCGGTCAGAAAGAAAAAATAAAGAACAAGCTTGAGTCTGGTCATGGTAAGAAAATATTTATTCAGCAGAATGAAATTTAATTTGATAGTAAAACAACTAATGCAAAATAATGAAACAGGAAATGAATGCAGCTTCTAATTAAAACAGATATTCCAAAGTAAGCCGACTTTTAAGAGTTGGTAAAACCAGGATGCAGGTTTGCCCTGAGGTTGGTTGTTGATGCAGTTGAACTCATTTAAGTTAGCTAAACTGAACCCCGGTTAGGTAACAAGACTACACTGGCAAGTGAATAATCCGGTTTTGATTCAGCACCGCTCGTGCAAGATTATCAACATGCACACGAGCTTAGTAAACAGGACAAGGTGGCCGGAGACCAAGCGGTTTCACTTTGGTAATCAGATAAGTCAGTGCAATTTCATAACCCCCACGATGGTTACTGGCCCGGTTCAAATCACTTGTATTAATATCATAACTGAAACCGATATTTAATTCATTGTAGTCTAACCCAATCATTGGGATAAGTGCATCTCCAGAGCGGAAATAAAGCCCGGCCATAATGTTGATTTTCCTGCCCGGTCTTTCATTAAGTAAGAATTTGAGGGTGCCACCGGGAACAATTTCACGGAATTTCTCTTGTGTTGAAAATAATATGGCCGGCTGAATAAAGAATTTTTCGGTTACCGCAATGCTGCTGTTGAGGTCAATCGAAGTTTTTACAGGAAGTCCGGCATTGTGATCTGAAAAGAAAGAGTAATGCGGATTCAGCAAATGATGAACCGAAAGTCCAGCACCAATCTGAAATTGCTCGGATGGCTGGTAGAGGTAACTGAATCCGGCAGCCAGGTCAAAATTAACGGACTTGTCATTATTAAAAATTTCAGCAGGAGGAATTGCCGGATTAAACACATCGCCATCAAACTGATTGTCAAAGGTGAGTTTGCTATAGTTCAAACTGATCTGAGAAAATAGTGGTTGAATACCAATTGTTGCATAATGAGATCCGGAGGACCCGATTGCCGTTATGTATGAAAGTGAAATACCGGCCTGAGTAATTCCAAAATCAGAATCACCGGCTTTATCGCTGTTAAAGAAAATACCGGTTCCGATAAATGCCTGCTCACGGGAGGTCAGGTGATGTTTAATATCCAGGCTGCCTGAGAAGGTTTTAAATGGAACAGATACTGATTTCCACTGGTTGCGGTGGATTCCGCTGATCCGGTAATCGGCATCCATGAACCCTGCATAAGCCGGATTTAGATTTAAAGGAGATTTACCAAACTGGGAAAAATGAATATCCTGGGCTACTGATGAAAAGCTCAGCAGCATAACAAACAGGAACAGGATTCTTGGTTTACTCATCTGATCAGAGTGACATTCCCTTTTTTAAAAAACTTTTCACGATTCACACAGGTTATTTCGAGGTAATAATCATAAACTCCTGGCTGTACTTTTTTACCTTTGAACGTACCATTCCAGCCGGATTGGGGCAGTGTTGTTTCAAATACCTTTTCACCCCAGCGATTATAAATTCTGAAAATCAAATCGCGGATGGTGTTTCCTCTAACATAAAGAATGTCATTATTCCCGTCATCATCCGGAGTAAAGGCGTTCGGAATAAAAATTTCAGGTTCATTGCAGGTAGTTTTCCTGACAAAAATCCTGACTGTATCACGGGCAGGACAGCCGTTGCTGTCGGCAAACTCAACGAAGTAAACAATACTCTGCCCGGGTGTTGAAACCGGATCTGGAATGGATGTGCTATTCAGCCAGTCAGGAGGTGACCACTGGTAAGTGGCACCCGGGTAAAGTGAGGAGGTAATGTTTACTGACTGGCCTTCATAGATGTATATTTCTCCGGGGTCTGCTGCAAAAGGCGGGTAGTAATTCTGGTAGCCTACTGAAACAGATGCAGTCATGGTGCATCCGTTGGCATCCGTAACGGTGACTTGGTAATTTCCTTCACAAAGTTCATGAATGTAAGCTGACTGCTGGGACTGGGGATCATTCCACAGGTAGGTATAGGCGCCATTACCACCGGAAACTTCAATAAATGCACTTCCGATACAAAGATGCCCACAGTAATCATCTGTTGCCGAAACTGTAACAGCCAGCGGAGGCGGATCTGAAATGGTAAATGACTGGCTGGCAGTACAGTTTAAGGAGTCAGTAACGGTAACTATGTAGGTGCCGGCACACAGATTTGATACAGTATTCCCAGTTGAGGAGTTGTTACTCCAGAGATAGGAAACAGAACCGGCTGCATCAGTTACATTGGCTGTAAGAGAGGCATTGCAGTCACCGGAACAGGTTACAGGGTTACCGGGAATCACAGCAACCGAAATCATCGGATCAATGGAGATTTGCTTGTTAATTGTTTTTACACAACCTGAATCCGAAACAGTAGTTAGTGTTACAGAATAAGTTCCGGGTCCAGGATATGTATGGGGTGGATTCTGGATGTTTGAAGTAGTGTTGTCACCAAAGTTCCAGTTCCATTGGGCTGAAAAGCCACTGCCGGAGTTTTGAGAAACAGAAGTAAAATTAACAGCAAAGGAACAGGGTATCAGTACAAAGGAAAAATCAGCATCAAAAGCAGGATAAATTTTGACTTCTCCCTGGAGGGTATCTGCACAGCCGGGGTTAAATTGAGAATAGGCAATCAGTGTATAGTTGTAAGTACCGGTTCCAGGGTACGTCCATGATGGACTGACAGCATGAGAGGTATCAGCAGTTGTTGAAGGATCGCCAAAACTCCAGAAATAAGAACCGGCACCAATGCTTTGATTCTGGAATTGAATGGTGTTACTGTTGCAGTTAATGATTGGTGTCTGGGCAGCAGCTACTACCAAAGTAGGGCAGGCAACCACATTAAACTGGAGATCTCGTTTTGTCCGGCTAAGTAAAATTCCATTCCGGTATTCAACCACACAAACTCCTACCACAAACTGCCCAATGGTATTGGGTGTTGCAGTCAGCATACCTGATTGAGGGTCTATTGTGATGGGGATTCCACCCATCAGGTTGCTTAAACTAAAAGGAGATTGCCAGATCACATTACTATAAGGCGGGTTATGAGGAGGATGCGGAGCCGGCCCACAGGTTAACGGGAATCCACAGGGAGCAGCACCACAGGAATTCGGATCTCCTCCTACAAATGGATTGCAGATTTCATAGACGAGTGAGTCGCCATCTGTATCAGTTGCTGAATGATCAAAAGTAAACGGAACTCCCATGCATAAGAATGGAGGCGGAAGTGATTTGAAGACAGGATTGCTGTTTGTGGCAACAGACTGGGCAGGAGGAATAAATGCATTGATGGTGATCCCGACATCACCGGGGTTGATGATATTTAAAATTGTATTATTCCGGCAGCAACGCTGGTAAGCTAGATGATAGCCAGTCTGGTTGGCAGGCAGGTAAACAGGATTTGAACGATAATAACCCCTTCGGTAGCAAACATTGGTTGGTGGAATAAAGCAAGGGGAGTTAATTGTTGGCGGAATGGTGGTTGAATCAGGTCTGACAGCAAGGCAAAGCTCGGTAAAGAGTTGATTGGTCCCTGTAAAAATTCCGATTGAAGCTACCGGATCAAAGGGCGGAACTCCATAATAACAATCCCGGTAAACAACCAGTGTAATGATGTAGGTACTGTTCCCGGAATATTCATAATACATTTCACCGCCAACAATATGAGTTGCTGTTACTTTATTGCCGGCCGTGAACAAAAACATCATTACCGGAAGAAGAAACATTCTCGCAGATCGGGAAACCGGATTCATGGTATTGAGGTCATAAAATTAATAAATCGGGAAGTATCCGGCAGTTTATCTGGTCAGCTCATACAGAAGCATCATTATCCGGCAGCCTGAATAATTTCAATGAATGAGTCAGCCTTTAACGAAGCTCCGCCAATTAATCCGCCATCAATATCGGGGCAGGAAAATAATGCTGCTGCATTCTTTTCATTGCAACTGCCACCGTACAGTATGCTCATGGTATCAGCATGATCAGGAAATTTTTCCTGGATTAGCAGGCGGATAAACGCATGCATTTCCTGGGCCTGGTTGTCTGATGCGGTAACCCCGGTTCCGATTGCCCATACGGGTTCATACGCAATGGTAAGTTTAGAAATTGAGGATTCATGGATTTTAAAAATCACTCTTGTAAGCTGTTCCTGAACCGTTTCAAAATGATGTCCTGAATTCCGATCTTCAATGGTTTCCCCACAGCAGAAAATTACGTTCAGGTTTTCAGCTAATGCACGATGAATTTTTTCGAGCAGGAGTTCATTCCCCTCATGATGGTATTTTCTTCTTTCCGAATGGCCGATAATAACATAATCTGCACCACTGGATTTAATCTGCATGGCTGAAACTTCGCCAGTAAAAGCGCCTGATGCAGCTGCCGAGCAATCCTGGGCTGATAACAGGAAACAGCTTTTTTCCTTAATGCTTTTAAGAGCTGAAAGAAATGTAAACGATGGAGCAAGAATGACCTCACAAGCAGGTTTGCTTTTGGTTAAATAATGACTTACCTCAGAAGAAAGTTCTAAAGCGTCAGAAAGACTGAGGTTCATTTTCCAGTTTCCGGCAACAATTTTTTTTCTCATAATCAAAGGAGGTTTTGTAAGATTGCAAATTAAAGGCAATCCGATTATTGATTCTTTACCTGAATCTTCGGAAATTTGTCGTTACAAATTCAGATGAATGAAAGTATATCTTGATAATGCAGCAACCACACCTCTTGCACCTGAAGTAATTCAGGAAATGTTTTCTGTCATGCAGGAAAAATTTGGTAATCCTTCTTCAATTCATTCATACGGACGCGAAGCCCGGTCATTGATTGAGCAGGGCCGCAAGTATATTGCCGGCCTTTTTAATGTTACTCCAGGTGAAATCTTTTTTACTTCCGGAGCAACCGAAGCAAATAATATGGCTATCCGTTGTTCGGTACGAGATCTGGGTATCCGTTGTGTGATTTCATCACCTATTGAACATCATGCCGTTGAACATACTTTACAGGAACTCAGTCAGCATGGGAAAATAAAGTTGGTGTTGTTAAAGAATGCAGGTGAGTTTGGAGAAGTTGACTTAACCGAACTCGAAGCATTACTCGAAGCTCATAAAAATGAGAAACTGATGGTGTCATTGATGCATGCCAATAATGAATTGGGAACCATAAACCCGATTAAAGAAATTGGTGAATTATGCCAAAAGTATCATGCTGTTTATCATGCAGATACCGTTCAGTCTGTGGCACATTACGACCTTGACTTAAAGGAAATTCCTGTTGATTTTATAACCTGTTCAGCCCATAAATTTCACGGTCCGAAAGGAGTTGGTTTTCTCTACATCAATAACCGGATTAAGATTAATCCCATGCTGACCGGAGGAAGCCAGGAACGAAACATGAGAGGCGGAACTGAAAATATTTATGGAATTGCAGGAATGGTAAAGGCACTTCAACTTTCTTATAACAACCTGGAAAAAGAAAGGCAGTACATCACTTCGCTTCGCCAGCACATGATTGATAAATTGAAGTCTGAGATGCCGGGAGTTGAGTTTTATAGTGATCTTGACCACAATTCGCTTTATACTGTTTTAAGTGTATCTTTTCCTCCCTGTGATTTTGCGGAGATGTTTTTATTTACCCTTGATATCAATGGCATTGCTGCCTCCTCGGGCAGTGCCTGTTCATCAGGAAGCAGCACCGGTTCTCATGTGTTAATTGCTTTGGGGAAAAATGGTGACAGGCCTGCTGTTCGTTTCTCCTTCAGCCGTTATAATACCCGAGAAGAGATTGATTATACCATAGAAAAACTAAAGGAAATGTATATGGTAAAAGCCTAACAGTTTGGTTTTGGTATTTTTGCCTTGTTAATTTTTTAAGTCATGAAAAAAGCAAATTGGTTAATTGCTGTTTTATTAATTGTTTCAGCATGCGGGCAACCGAAAGAAAAACTTCCTTCAGGAGAAGAAAAGCTAAGCCCTGATATTGTTACCAATACTGCAACGGCATCCGAACAGGCTGCAAGCTCCGAAACGAAGACTCCGCCTGAGTTTACTTTTGAAACAAGTAATCATCATTTTGGTGAGATTGAGGAAGGCGAGAAGGTAAGCTATGTATTTAAGTTTACCAATACTGGTGGATCTGATCTTGTAATTGCCAGTGCCCAGGGAAGCTGTGGCTGTACCGTTCCTGAATATCCCAAAGAACCGGTAAAACCAAATCAGAAAGGTGAAATCAAGGTTACTTTTGATTCATCCGGTAAACCGGGAATGCAAAGTAAAACAGTTACGCTTGTGGCAAACTCAGTACCGGCAACCAAGGTGCTGACAATCAGTGCTGAGGTTAAACAGAAAAAGCCGAACGGTTAATCGAAAAGAAAAAACCTGTTACTATTCTGAAAAATATTTATCCAACCCAAATATAAAACAAACATGATACAAACTATTTTACTGCAAGGTGCTCCGGGAGGCGGAGCAGGAGTGATGAATCTTTTAATGATTGCCCTGATCTTTGTAATCTTTTATCTTTTTATGATTCGCCCGCAGATGAAAAAAACCAAGATTGAAAAACAATTCAGGGAAGGAGTGAAGAAGGGAGATAAGATTGTAACCATTGGTGGAATTCATGGCCGGGTTCTTGAACTGGAAGGTAACACAACCCTGATGGTCGAGATTGACCATAATGTAAAAGTAAGACTTGAGCGAAATGCTATTTCAGTAGAAGCTACCCGGCAACTGAATCAGGCCAAATAATTATTAAGTTAATCTGGATACTGGGAAAAAGAAACAATCAGGCAGAGGTAAGCTGCATCTGTTTATTATCAGCTTAATTATGGCAGCTGCTTTCTGGATGTTTAAGTCACTGACTTCTGACTTTAACCGGCAGTTCTATTTAAAACTTGAATTTGTTAATGTCCCGCCAAGTATTAATCTTCTGTCAGAAACCGAAGATTCGGCAATTGTAACACTGAGTGGAAACGGTTGGGAGTTTCTGAGTGGAGAAATGTTTACCTCCATTGAAACCCTGACCATTGATCTGAGCTTTTTAAAGGGTCATAAACCCGGAACGGTATCAGTTGCACTTGCTCCGTTTGTCAAAAGCCTGCTGGAGGTGCCTCAGGCCAGAGTACGCTTTGTGCGTGTTTTTCCTGATTCGGTACGGTTCAGTTTTACTGGTAATTTCTCAAAATGGGTTAAAATTCAACCTGATTATTCCGTTACCTTCAAAGGACAGTTCATACAAAGTGAGCCGGTTACCGTTGTTCCTGACAGCATCGAGCTATTCGGAGACGAAGGAAAGCTCATGCTCATTGATACTGTTTTTACAACTAAGGTTAATTTAGTTTCAGTTAGTAATTCAGTTGATACTGCCATAAGCCTTCAGATTCCGGCCGGATTCCGCACCTCTCTGAAAAACCAGCAAGTCCAAATGCAGTTACCGGTTTCCGAATATGTCGAGAAAATCTTTCCGGTACAGGTCCGGCCGGTAGCTGATGAACCTGAAGAACTCCACTTTATTCCTTCCGAAGTATCCCTAACCTGCAGAATTCCAATTAACAGAACGCAATCCATTACAGCAAATGATTTTGTGGTTGTGGGAATTCCTTCTTCCGGAAGCAGGAAAAGCTATGCACGGATTGAAGTTCAGAAACAACCTCCCAATCTTGAAGTATTCAGTATTTATCCGTCATTTGTAGAAGCTTATTTTATCAGATGATTAGTAAAGTTGGTATCACCGGTAATATTGGAAGCGGTAAATCATTTGTTGCGGCTGTTTTTAAAAATTTAGGGATTCCGGTTTTTAACAGTGATGAACAGGCCAGAGAGTTGATGAACTCAGACCGTGAACTAATTCGAAGACTTAAGAATTATTATGGCAAAGCGGTTTACACATCTGACAATAAATTAAACCGGGTCTTACTTGCTGAAAAGGCTTTTAGTTCAGCTTCCGAAATCAGCAAACTCAATAACCTGGTTCACCCTGCTGTGCGGGATGCTTTTATTAAATGGGCTAATGAGATCAATGCCGTTTCATCCGCCCCTTACTGCCTGATTGAATCGGCTCTGATTTTTGAAGCCGGTTTTCAGGATATGCTGGAAGCCGTTATTTGTGTAACGGCACCTGAAACAATCAGGATGCAGCGTTTGAAAGAAAGAGAAAACATGACTGAAGAACAATTTCAATGCAGGAAACAGCATCAATGGGATGAAGAAATGAAAATCAAAAAATCTGATTTTATCATTATCAATGACGGTATAACTCCGATTCTTAAACAAGTGCTCGATATTGATTCTAAACTGAGAAAACAATGAGTGCGTTTCATCCGGTGATCCGCAGAAAAGAAGGGCTTTACTTTCCGAATGGAGATTTTTTCTTAGATCCCAGGCGTGCGGTTAAGCATGCTATAATTACGCATGCTCATGCAGACCATGCAATTGCCGGTTCTGAAAATGTTTACTGTACTGCAGTTACTGCTGAATTGATGAAACTCAGGTATGGCGAACGTGCAGCACGGAGATTCCATTTATACCTTGAAGGCGACTCCTTCCCGGTCAACAAGATTAACTGTCGTTTTTATCCTGCTGGACATATTGCCGGCTCAGTAATGGTTATGTTTAATTGGAAACAAGAAAGAGTGCTGTTTACCGGTGACTGGAACTATTCTCAATGTGGCCATCTTACTACCTGCGAATTTCCTGAAACCGACATTCTGATTACTGAAACTACCTTTGCCAATCCACAGATTGCTCATCCCGGCATTCGGGGTGAAATTGAAAAAATTATTAATTCCGGTTTTAAAGTTGTTGCCGGAGCCTACCGGATTGGTAAAGCACAGCGGTTTAATTATTTGCTTACCAAGTTTGCTCCTGAAATTCCGATTTTCATTCACCGCGAAATAATTGCAGTACATACAATCTACCGTAAAAACGGAATTGAAACAGGTGAATCAAGACCGTATCACAAACAGCAGTTCCAGAACGAAAAACGAGCTGTCTATATTGTACCACCACAAATTCTGCCTTCCTTTTACGGAGCAAGAGGAATTGAAACAACTTTTGTAACGGGCTGGACTCAATGGCACCGCAACTGCTCATTCCTGACCAACATCAGTGATCATGCGGACTGGAATACCTTGCTCCAAATGATTCAACTGGCCAATCCCCATACCGTTTATACGATTCATGGTGAAGGAAAACATGTGAAAACTCATTTCTTTGCATCGGGGATTGAAGTTTTTGAATTAAAATGATTCCAGTTTTATCCGCAGAACAGATCAGGCAATGGGATAGCTACACGATCCGTCATGAACCGGTAGCTTCCGTTGATTTGATGGAACGGGCTGCTACTGCCTGTTTTCGCTGGCTGGTATCCCTTCCTGCAGCTGACCGTTGTTTTCAGTGTTATGTTTTTAATGGAAACAATGGGGGTGACGGGCTAGCAATTGCACGAATGCTGCATCTGGTAGGTTATCGGGTGAATGTTTTTGAAATCCATTCAGAGAAAAAACCCACTGTTGACTTTTTAGAAAATAAGAACCGGCTTTTGCAAACCGGATTTGAGTCTTATCATATAATTAAATCCAGAAAAGATTTAAGCAGACATGCTGATCCTGATATCCTTATTGATGCCATTTTCGGAACCGGTTTATCAAAACCTGTAACCGGATTATTTGCAGAAGTAATCAAGCATATCAACTTTTCAGGGAATCAGGTTATTTCAATTGACATGCCTTCCGGTTTATTTGTTGATTCAACATCGTTGCTTTCCGGCCATACTGTGATCAGGGCAACTCATACATTGACCTTTGAACTTCTCCGCAAGTCATTGCTGTTTGCTGAAAACAATCCGTTCTTCGGTGAGGTGCATGTCTTACCAATTGGATTGATGCAAGCGTTTATCAACAATCAGCCGGTTACTGAATTTTTAGTCGAATATAGCGATGTTCAGCAATTGAGAAAGGCCAGAAATCCATTCTCAAACAAAGGGCATTATGGACATGCAGCTATCGTTGCCGGAAGTTATGGAATGATGGGAGCTGCATTGCTTGCTTCACGTGCTTGCCTGAAAGCCGGTGCAGGATTAACAACCGCTATTGTTCCGGCATGTGGTTATTCAATTATTCAGGGAGCTGTTCCTGAAGTTATGTGCATCACACCCCAGCCTGTCAATTTTAATTCAGATGCTGTTTTGCATAATAAAGTTGACATCCCATTTAGTAAATTTTCAACGATCGGGATTGGGCCCGGGATCGGGCAGCAAAAAGAAACCAGAGTGTTACTGAATCAGATTCTGACAAAATTTACCAAACCCCTGGTGATAGATGCCGATGCACTGAATATCCTTTCTGCAAATCCATCCATGCTGAAAAAAATCCCTGCTCAGAGTATTCTGACACCCCATCCGAAAGAATTTGAACGGCTGGCAGGAAAGAGCAAAAATGATTTTCATCGTCATGAAATGCAGCAGGCGTTTTCTGAAAAGTATCAGGTATTGATTGTCCTTAAAGGCAGATATACCTGTATCACAACGCCTGAAGGAAGATCGTACTTCAACACAACTGGGAATGCAGGTATGGCAAAAGGCGGCAGCGGAGATGTGCTTACCGGATTCATTACTGGACTACTTGCCCGTGGATATTCACCCGAAGAAGCCGCTATAGCCGGAGTGTATCTTCATGGTTCAGCCGGTAACTTAGCCTGTAATAGGGCTGGTGAAGAAGCAATGACGGCTTCTGATCTGATCAATGAGTTAAACTGTCAGCAATGAATGATTTTAGCCGATGGCTTTTATTTCAGCTACTAAATCGGATAACACTTTTTTAGCATCTCCGAAGAGCATGGAAGTCTTTGGATCATAGAATAGCAGGTTTTCAATTCCGGCATAACCTGTATTCATACTTCTCTTGTTTACAATAATATTTTTTGCTTTATCAACTTCAAGGATTGGCATTCCGTAAATAGGGGATGAGGAATCGGTTTTTGCAGCGGGGTTAACCACGTCATTGGCACCTACTACAAGAACGACATCCGTATGTTCAAACTCTGGATTGATATCTTCCATTTCAATCAGTTTGGAATAATCAACATTTGACTCGGCAAGCAAAACATTCATGTGGCCGGGCATTCTTCCGGCTACCGGATGCACAGCATACTTCACATCAACTCCGCGGGATTCAAGCAGCACTTCCAATTCATGAATCACATGCTGAGCCTGGGCAACGGCCAGTCCGTAGCCAGGTACTATTACCACATTCTTAGAATAGTTCAGCATTACAGCAGCATCGGAAATGCTGATGTCTTTGATGGAGCCGGTTACGGCAACACCATCTCCGGATGCATTATTCTGACCGAAAGCTCCGAAGATTACATTAAACAACGGCCTGTTCATTGCCTTACACATCACAATGGTAAGAATCGTTCCGGCAGAACCCACCAGAATACCTCCGGTAAGCATTACCTTATTGTCATAGAGAAAACCACCAAAAGCAGCAGCCAGTCCGGTAAACGAGTTTAGAAGAGAAATGACAACCGGCATATCAGCACCACCAATTGGAATCACAAACAGAATTCCGTATGCCAATGCAGATATAAACAAAAGGGTAATCAGCAGTGTGCTTGAGCTGCCACCAAAAATCATATAAGCACCAAATGCAAACATGGCAATCAGCCAGATAGTATTAATCATATTGTAAGCCGGCATCCGGATCGGCTTTTTCATACTGCCATTCAATTTTAAAAATGCAATGATGGAACCTGAAAATGATGTGCTGCCAATGATCATCCCAAGAACAATGGCAACCAATGCTCCTGTATTGTCTGTATTGTGATGAAACTCGATTAAACCGATTAGTGCGGCACAAGCTCCACCCATTCCGTTAAACATACTGACCAGTTCTGGCATTCGGGTCAGTTTTACCTTTATAGCAGTAAACCAGCCAATAACAGTTCCAATCACAATAGCTGCCAAGATCAACCAGTAAACAAATGCGGGAGGCTGACTTTGGACGTAATCAAACAATCCGTTATCCAGCTTTATTTTTTTGACGTTTATAAAAACGGAAACGATAATTGCCAGAATCATTCCGGCCGCAGCAATCAGATTCCCTCTTCGGGCAGTTGCGGGATTACCCATCTGCTTTAAACCGATAATAAAAGTGATGGATGCACTCAGATAAACAACCGTTCGGATATGATAGAGCAGATCAGGTGTCATAAGAGATTCAGTGGTACCTTATTTCTTTTTAAACATTTCAAGCATTCTGTCAGTAACAGCAAAGCCGCCAACAACATTGAGGGTTCCTAAAACAACTGCCAAAAAGCCGAGAGCCATTCCGATTGTGTTTTCAGGCTCAAGGTTTAACATCAGAATAATCGCACCAACAATTACAACCCCATGAATGGCATTGGCACCACTCATCAGCGGAGTATGCAGAATAGCAGGTACACCGCTGATGACTTCTACTCCTACAAAAACAGACAGCAGGATAAAAAAGATCATCTCTTCATGAGTTCCGATAAATTCAAGAATCTGGTCAATCATATGTTACAAGGTTTCAGATTTTAAGAGTGATGTATGAACAACTTTGCCTTTGAAAGTTATCATACTTCCCTTTGTAATTTCTTCTTCCATTTCAAATTTAAAGCTATCTTTGGTTGCCAAATGGGTAATAAAAGCTAACAGGTTACGGGCATAGAGGAAACTGGCAACCGATGGCAGCAGGCTGGTAATGTTAGCTTCACCAATAATAGTTACATCCGATTTAACAACGGTCTTATTCAATTCGCTGCCAACCACATTGCCTCCCTGTTCAACAGCCATATCCACAATGACAGACCCCGGCCGCATTGATTTTACCATTTCATCGGTTACCAGAACCGGTGCTTTCTTACCGGGAATCAGTGCAGTGGTAATTACAATATCAGCTTCAGCTACATGTCTGCCTACAAGCTCTTGCTGTTTTTTTAAAAAATCTTCGGAAACTCCTTTAACATAACCGCCTTCAATTTTTATACTGTCATCACCTTTAACTTCAATAAAACGGCCACCCAGCGACTCAACCTGCTCTTTGGTTTCTGGCCTGATATCTGTAACTTCGACTACTGCACCCAGTCTTTTGGCAGTTGCAATTGCCTGTAACCCGGCCACTCCCGCACCGAAGATTACGACTTTGGCAGGACGGATGGTTCCGGCTGCAGTAGTCATCATGGGAAGAATTTTACCAATGGTATCGGCTGCCATCAGTACAGCTTTATAACCAGCAAGATTCGCTTGTGAACTAAGTGCATCCATTTTTTGCGCCCTTGAAATTCGGGGGATGGCATCAACTGCAAAAGCTGTGATTCCGGCAGATTCGCAACAATGAACAATTGCAGGATTACTGAGCGCAAATAAAAAGGAAATCAAAGCAGCTTCTTTCTTCATTGAAGCAATATCAGAGTCCGGAGGTGCATTTACACAACAAACAATATCACTCTCAGAAAAAATTGCCTGCCTTGATTTCAGCACAGCTCCGCTGGTCGTATAGGTGTCATCTGAAAAGTAGGAACGTTTGCCCGCTCCTGGCTCAACAACCACATTGAATCCTTCTTTTATTAACTGCTTTACAACATCAGGGACTATACTCACACGGTTTTCACCGGCTTTTGTCTCATTTGGAATTCCTAAGATCATTCGGTAAGAACTGATTCTTTCTGTTTCAGTGGTGCAAATAAAGTAATTTGATATGAGACTCTGTAATGAACAGGACAGGGGTTTTAAATCTGATTTAAACACTTTTGCTTTAATAACTGGATGCTGACATTCAGAATCTGAACTATAAGCAATCAATTTGGGAAAGTTGAAATGAAAACCTGCTGTTTTAGTAATCCGTTGGTTGCTATATACCGGATTGATTTATCTGAGAGGATTTTTGTCTTAGGAGTTCTCAGAAACTCAATATCTAATTTCTTATTTACAAAACCAAAATGGAAAAGCCCTGTATGTGCAGGGCTTTTGTGGGAGCAACAGGGATCGAACCTGTGACCCCCTGCTTGTAAGGCAGGTGCTCTGAACCAGCTGAGCTATGCTCCCCTGACCGTAAATTCAAACGGGCTGCAAATATATACAGCGACTTCCCATATCCAAGCATTCTTTCAGATTACTTCTGCAATTACAAAAGTACTTCCTCCGATATAAATTAAATCCTTCTTGCTGGCTGCATTTAAAGCCGCAGAATAAGCCAGTTTGACAGAAGAGTAAGTTTGGCCTTTTAAGTTTAATTTCAAAGCTGACAGCTGTAATTGGTTAACATTAAGCCCGCGGGGAATAGCAGGTTTGCAAAAGTAATAAATGGCATGCTCAGGAAATAATTTCAGCATGCCGGAACGGTCTTTATCTTCAACCATTCCCAGCACGACATGCAAACGCCTGTACCGGATGGATTTAATTTGATTTATAACCAAACGCAGGCCTTCCGGATTGTGAGCAGTGTCGGCAATGACCAGCGGCCTTTTTTGAAGGATAGACCATCTACCGGTAAAGCCAGTAATCTGATGAACATTTCTGATTCCTGCATAAACTGCTCTGCGGTTAATTCTTAAAATGGGCCTTAGTACTTCTATACCCGCAACGGTAGTTGCAATATTTTTTAACTGATAGTTGCCCGCAAGGTCAGAACACAGACCCGGATACAGGGTTTCACCTTTATAAGAAAAATCTGCACAAATCGCTCCCCAGGGTTTTCTGTCTGAATTAATTTTCTGTATGCTGATCTGTTTTGAAGCACAGAAGACCGTGCTTGAGACAGAGCCAGCCTTTGCCTTAAAAACAGGATAAACTTCTTTTTGATATTCACCAATCACAACCGGAACACCCGGTTTGATAATTCCGGCTTTTTCGGATGCAATTTTTTTTAATGAGTTACCCAATAGTGCAGCATGATCCCATCCGATATTGGTAATTATGCTTAAGAGCGGAGTAATTAGATTAGTTGAATCAAGTCTGCCGCCAAGACCGGTTTCAATCACAGCAATTTCAACCTTCTTACTTCTGAAATAATCAAAGGCAAGGATCGTTGTCCATTCAAAAAAGGAGGGATTGATTTTCTGGAAAACCGGGCGGTTCGCTTCAATAAACCGGTTTATGTACTGCCTGCTGATCATCTTCCCGTCTACACGAATCCGTTCACGGAAATCCCGAAGGTGAGGTGAAGTAAACAGGCCTGTTTTATATCCGGCAGACTGAAGAATTGCTGCAACCATATTTGAAACCGAACCTTTACCGTTGGTTCCCGCTATGTGAATGGTTTGAAAATTTGAATGCGGATGGTTCAGCAGTTTATCCATCGCACGGATATTGTTCAGGTTATTTTTATAGGCTGCCGGCCCGATGCGGTGATACATCGGCAGTTGAGAGTAGAGATAGTTAAGTGCTTGTTTCCAAGTCATTCTACCTTAAAAGTAAAGGTAATGGTTCCACTTTGCTCTTCGGGACAGTCGCTGGATTTACAAGGGCTGAATTTTGCTTTTAAAGCAGCCTCTTTTGATTTCTGATAAAGGCCCAGGTTTTGAGTCGTTGATCCTTTTGAAGGACCAGTTGCTGAAATAACATTTCCATCTTTATCAACTTTTATAGTAATAACTACTTTACCGGTTTCCTGCGAGCGGTCATCAATTGAAGGTTTGATCCGCCATCCACGGCCGGCAAGGCTGAGATGCATTCCGGAAGTACCTAAACCTGTTCCGGTATGACTTGTTGCATTAGGGTCACCTTCCGGAGCTCCCTGGTCACCGGTTTTACCGGTTTCACCTTCATTACCCGGCTTACCTTGCCCCGAAGTTTTACTTTTCCCTTTATAAAGTGCTTTCGGATTAACCTTAGGCTCCTCAACTTTCTCAGGTTGCTCAACCGGTTTAGGTGATTCTTTCTTTATCTCAATCTTTGTCTTTTCCTTTTTAATTTTAGGTGCTTCTTCAGTATCCTGTGTTTTTACAGGTTGTACGTCTTTTGCTGATTGAGTTTCGCGAGGTTGTTCATTTTCGAGCGCATTAGACTTCTGCGTGTTTTTATCAGTTGTTGTTTCTTCGGGCTGGACTGTTCCCATTCCCTGGTCAGAAGTTCCGAAGTTTATAAGAATCCCTTCTTCTTCCGGTGGTGGAACAGGTGCCATCATCTTCAGGAATACCAGCAATAAGATCAGCAGAGCATGAATAGCCGCAGTAATCAGAATACTTTTGACTCGTTGCTTCTTTTCGTTTTCCAGTTCGGCTGTTGAGTACATTTCCGGCAGTGTTTATTTTTCAGGCTGTGTTGCCAATACCATTCGTATCTTCAAATTATTGACCACATCCATCACCTTCACCACATTTTCAACTGGGACGGAGTTAGCGGTATGAAGAACCACGATCGGATTTTCTTTTCCACTGATAAACTGAGTCAGCATCGGTTGAAGATTTTCAACAGCGATGGGTTTACTGTCCAGAAAATATTCCAGCTTGTCATTAATTGCTACTGAAACGGTGATGTTTTCAGTTGGGGTCGCTGTATTACTGCTTGGCAGGACCAGTTTAAGCGTATTAATATTAGGTACAATCAATGTGGTGAGCAGCATAAAGAATATGAGCAGCAGAAACACCAGATCAGTCATTGAGGACATTTCAAAATTGGCGCCTGCCTTATTACGGGTTCTCAGTTTCATAATTCCAGGGTTATTTTGCAGGTTCCTGAAGTAAATCCAGGAATTCAATAGAAGAATTTTCCATCTTATAAACAGCTTTCTGAATCATTGCACTCAGCAGGTTGTAACCAACCAGAGCCACAATTCCGACAATAAGCCCGGCAACGGTTGTAACCATTGCTTCATACATTCCTCCTGAAAGAGTACTGATCTCAACGGTCTTACCGGCTTTTGACATATTGTAGAAAGCACGGATCATTCCGGTAACGGTTCCAAGAAAACCGAGCATCGGTGCAGCGCCAGCACAGGTTCCCAGCAGCGACAGACCTTTTTCAAGTTTTACCACCTCAATATTACCGACATTTTCAATTGCTTTTTCAATATCACTGAGCGGCTTACCAATCCGGGCAATTCCTTTTTCAATCATTCGGGCGACCGGTGATGCCGTATTGCGGCACAATGCTCGGGCAGCTGTAATGTTGCCATTGACGATATTATCCCGGATGTTATCCATAAACCCCTTTTCATCTTTTGTTGCTTTTCGAATGGCAAAATAGCGTTCAATCATGATGTAAATGGCAATGATTGAACAAAGTAAAATCGGAATCATTATCGGGCCTCCTTTAAGTGCCAGATCGAAAATTGAGATGGTTTCATTCTGAACGGGGGCTGCTATCTGTGCCGTCATATCAGAAATTGTGTTCTGCTGAATCTGAAGAATCATGTCTGTCTGTTTTTAGTTTGGAAAAATAGATTCATTAACAATAAGTCATTTGCAGAGTTTCAGGTCATTACTAACATAGTGATGTTAATGTACTAACGATAAACAATATGGTAAAATTACTTTGAGAGAACTCCGAGCACTGGAATATTATTACAAAGCCAGTATTGTTAGAGCAGGCCAGCATTCCGTATAGTTTGTGCGCTGACTATCGGCAATTTCAATAATTCCTGAATTCAGGATGAACCGGAGGATTGCCTGAATTTCTTTGCAACACAGTTTTACTGGAAGGTAAAGGATGAATTAAACATGATTGATGACCGGAATAATTGTTGTGGTAATTTCTTCTTTTGACGAACATAAACGGAGCAATGTCTGATATATGAATATCTTGAGTGGGTTGAATTTTTAAAACGGATTTCCATTCTGAAAAGCTGAACGGTAACCGGTTGTATCATTCGGGTTATTCTGGTAAGGTGCTGCAGAAAAGATTTCCCGGATATGAATCTAAAATTAATGATTTAATCGCCTGCAGCGATACGGCCGGATCAGCTCGAAAGGAATGAATCAGGAAGTTACTTTAACAATTGCTATCCGCTGATTTTACATCGGATCAACATCAATCTGAATGATCAATGACCTGTGCCGGGGTTCAAGCAGGTAGGCATCCATCACCTGATTGAGCATTGATTTGATTTTGTCGGGCAATAGTTTTCGCTCAATTTTCAGCAGGATGTGCCGGAGGTGATAATTCCTGATTCGGGGAATAAAAGGAATCACCGGACCAAGAACCCTGTCACCAAAAACTTGCTTGAGCTCTACAGCAAACTGAAGCGAATTTTCTTCAAGCTGGTTTTCGTTACGGTGCTTAAGTTTAATCTGGATTAACCTGTAAAAAGGCGGATAATTGAACTTCAGGCGCTCATGTAATTCAAATTCATAGAATCCATCATAATCATTTATCCTGACATATTCTATCACCGGATGACGGGGCTGCCAGGTTTGAATAATAACTTTTCCCTGTTTGTTTCTCCGGCCAGCCCTGCCGCTGACCTGCATCAGTAACTGAAAGCATTTTTCTATTGAACGGAAGTCGGGGAAATTGAGCATATTGTCAGCATTCATAACTCCTACAAGATTCACATGGTTGAAGTCAAGTCCTTTAGTCACCATTTGGGTACCGACAAGAATATCAATCTGCCGGTTTTCAAAGGAATGAATAATGTTCTGATAGGCTGAATGAGATCGTGTCGTATCTAGATCAAGCCGAGATACACGGGCGTTCGGGAATAGGAGTTTCAGGTCATCTTCAATCCGCTCTGTTCCGTAACCCATGAGCTTGAGTTTCTGATCACCGCAAGCTGGGCATTTATGCACAGTTATCATTGAATACCCACAGTAATGGCAAATCAGCTTATTACCCGTTTTGTGATAAGTCAGTGTAACATCACAATGGATACAATGCGGCACCCAATGACAGTTCTGACATTCGAGGACAGGTGAGAAGCCTCTTCTGTTTTGAAACAAGATAACCTGCTCGTGTGATGCCAAAGACTGTTCAATAGCATTTAGCAATGTTTCGGAGAAGATGGATTTCATTTTTTTCCGTCTGGATGCATCCCTGATATCCACAATTTCAGTAAGAGGCATAGTAATTCCCGAATGCCGCTGATTCAGTTTTACCAGTGCATATTTACCATGAACAGCATTGTAATAGCTTTCCATTGCTGGTGTAGCCGAACCCAAAATCACTTTTGCATGTTGCATCTGACCCAGCTTAATGGCAGCATCCCGTGCATTATAGCGTGGTGCTGGATCGGTTTGTTTATAGGAAGAATCATGTTCTTCATCAACAATAATCAATCCCAGATTAGTAAAGGGTAGAAATAATGCAGACCGGGCTCCGATGATAACCTGGTAATCTTCAGCCGTATGGTGATGCTGAAAATGAATCATGTTATTCCAAACGGTTACTCTTTCTTTTTCGTTGTATTTAGAGTGGTAAACCATCGTTCGTTCACCAAAATATTTTTTCAGCCGGGTAATGATCTGGGTTGTAAGTGCAATTTCGGGAAGCAGATACAACACTTGTTTACCTTGCCTGATCTGCTCTTCAATCAACCGGATGAAAATTTCTGTTTTCCCGGAAGAAGTTACTCCATGTAGTAAGGTGCACAGATGGTTATCAAATCCAGATTTGATCTGACGGAATGCTGCTTCCTGAACAGGAGATAGCTCCGGCTGTGATGCTTTGTTTTTCTCCTGATTCACCATCAGCCATTTATCAAGCTGGTTTACTTCTAAGATATTTTTCTTAATGAGTTGTTCAAGAATAGCCAACGTGCTACCGGACTGAATCAGCAGGTTTTTTCTGATTACAGGTTCTTCGGGCCTCTCTGTCTTCATCTTGATAAAGAAGAGCAGGAGTTGAAGCTGTTTAGGTGCCCGTTTTTCGATAGCAGCAAAAGCCTTTGCCAGAAATTCTTCATTGGAAGCTGCCTGATCAGTAAATTCAACGACCTCAATGGTTAAGGGTCTGACACTATTTTTTAATTCTTCTTTGCGGATAACAGCTTCTTTTTCCATCAGTTGATTGATGATGGGAAGCAGGTTTCTTTTACCGGACAGTTTACTGAGTTTTTGAAGTGTCAGGCTCTGATGCTCTTCAAGCAGCCTGAACACTTTGTATTCCATCTCACTGAAGTGCGAAACAACTCCGTTAAAAGCAGGGTGAAGTACTACCCGGGTTTCACTTTCCATTTTCATTCCGGGTGAGAGTGCTGCTGCCATCACCTCGCCCAGCGAACAGAGATAATATTGAGCAATCCACTCCCAAAAGTCGAACTGTTGCCGGTTTACAACCGGAAGTGCATCAAGAACCGAAATGATTTCCTTGGTTTCATAATGTTCGGGCTTCTGCCGGTGAATCCTATACACAAGAGCTGTATAAAGTTTCTGATTTCCAAACTGAACAACCACCCGCTTACCTTCACTGACTGCTGTTTCAAAATCAGATGGAACAGAATAAGTATAAAGATGCTGCAGTGCTAACGGCAGAATCACATCGGCATATAATACAGCTCCTGAATTCATGAGCGGAAAATTAATCTATAAGTTCAGCAGTAAGACATCGAAGGCCGGTAACCCCGGAATAAAAAGTTTTAAACACCCGGATAACGGTCGGTTACAGGTTACGAATGGTATTAAACAGCATGCCTTCTTTCAGCGAATAAGCAGACCAGACAATGGTTTTAATATCCATCTCCCGGAGAATAAAATTCAGCAGAACAACTGCCGGCACAATCATATCTGCCCGGAATTCAGGAAGTCCTTTCATCTGAAGCCGCTCTAACCGGGTTGATGTTATCAGTTGCTGATAAACATGATTGAATGAATGGAGGGGGATTTCAGCAGAAACACTTCCTTCAGCAGGCTTGCTGCCACCGCCATGCATCCATGACAGTTTTAAAAAAGTATCAAATGAACCGGCTGAGCCATTCAAAACCGATATTTTCCCTTTCCACTGAATGATAAATTCACTGAAGATTTCAGCAAACCATTTTTCCATTTCTTTGATTTCATCGGAAGTAATCCGGTCAGAAGGGTTAAACTTATCACGCAATAAAGCAGCACCTGCTTCATAGCTTTTCTTCCATCGAATAGTGGTTGAATCAGCAACGATTAGTTCAGTACTTCCGCCTCCGATATCCATAATCAGCTCAGTTCCTTTTAATGGAGTCGCATGGTTCACAGCAATATAAATCAATTCTGCTTCACGTGAGCCCTCAATCACACTGAATTCTATACCGGTTTTTTCTTTTGCCGCTTGCAGGAATGCATCTCTGTTTTTTGCCTTTCTTAAAATAGCTGTTCCGAAAGCCTGAACAGTAACTACATTGGATTTTCGGATAATTGAAGCAAAATTTTCAAGACATTGAATCCCCCGATCAAATGCAGCATCCGTAATCATTCCGGTTGTAATACCGCCTTCACCCAGTTTAACGGGAACCTGTTCTTTGGTAAGATAGTTAATTTTATTCTGCTCAGATATTTCAGCAATCAGTAAATGAAAAGTATTTGTGCCACAGTCAATTAAAGCAATGCGCATTTTTAATTCTTATAAAATAACCATTTCCCGATTTCCTTCCAGGTAATTTTTTTACCGTACATCAGGATTCCGGTCCGGTAAATACGGCCTGCAATCCAGGTTGTAAAAATAAAACCGGCAACCAGGAGAACCATTGAAATCACCAGGTCAATTAATGGTGGATCAAAAGGCATTCTTACCATCATCACAATCGGAGAAGTAAACGGAATGATACTAAACCAATAACCAATTGAACTTTCAGGATTGGTCATTACACTAACTGCAACGATATAGGCCAAGATAAGCGGGATAGTGATCGGGAGCATAAACTGCTGGGTGTCGGTATCATTATCAACTGCGCCCCCAATAGCTGCAAACAGAGCTGAATAGAGCAGATAACCACCTAAAAAGTAAAAGACAAATGCAAATAGAATTTTAGTGATATTAAGAGAGCCAAGTGCTTTCATAAATCCTGAGGATTGCAGCATTTCCTGTGAAACGACCTGTTCGGCTGAAGTATCAAGCGGAAGTTCAACCGGTGTCTGAACTTTTTCAATTAAAGCTGTCGACCCTCCGTCACCTGTTATCCATGAACTCACCATAGAAACAATAGCCAGTGTGAGAACAACCCAAAGCAGGAACTGGGTTAGTCCGACTAATGCAATGCCGATTATTTTTCCCATCATCAGCTGGAATGGTTTAACTGAAGAAATAATCAGCTCCATAATCCGGTTACTTTTTTCTTCCATCACTCCACGCATCACCTGAATTCCATACAGGAAGATGAAAAAATAGATTAACATGCCGGCAAAGAATCCGGCACCGGCAGTAATTTCTGCACTGAATTCTTTTTCGGAGGTATCGGTAGCAACTGATTTCTGAACCAGTGAAATTTTTGTTTTCAAAGAGTCAAGCGTTGCTTTACTGATACCTGCATTTTTAAATTTATCTTCTTCAATTAAATTTTCAAGATTTTTTTCAATTACAGTAACAACTGCAGGACTGGGCTGCTTGGCTGTAAATAATGTGATACTGTCAGGCCGGGTAAAAGTGGTTTTGGGAATATAGAGAATCCCATAATACTTTTCAGCATTGAAAATCTCTCGTGCAATTGCTACCGGCAAGGTGTCTTTTACATAATGAATACTTTGTGTCTGAGGCAGCTGACTGTAAATGGAATTGGTTTCATCAATAACCTGGACTATAGAAACCGTATCCTGGGTTTTTAAAGTCAGGTAAACCGATAGTGCAATAATACCACCCATCAAGAGTGGCCCGAGAATGGTCATAATGATAAAAGATTTCTTCCTGATTCGGGTCAGGTATTCCCGCTGAATTATCAAAGTTATTTTTCCCATTTCAATTCGGTTGTTGAGCTGCCCGGGGTAATTCTTCCTTTTTTTCCACTACACGTATAAAGATATCGTTCATAGAAGGGATGACTTCATTAAATCCCACAACCTGAACTTCATTGATCAGCGCCTGAAGCAAGACATTGGTCTGATCAGGGTTGTCCATGTAGATTCTTGCAAATTGATGATCGTCTTCTTCTTTGTTTTCAAGTAGCTGGTAAGGCCCCCACAGGCCATTGACAAGACTGACCGGATGTCCTTTATAGCGGATATCATAATTACCGGTCCGGTAGGTTCTGCGTACTTCTCTCACACTTCCCTCAAGAACATTTTTTGCTTTATTAATTAACACAATATGGCTGCACAGTTCTTCAACCGATTCCATACGGTGGGTTGACAGTAATATGGTCGTTCCGTCCTTATTCAGTCTTAAAAGTTCTTCTTTGATGAGGTTTGTATTTACAGGGTCAAATCCGGTGAATGGTTCATCAAGAATCAAAACTTTTGGCTCATGGATAACGGTGACAATAAACTGAACTTTCTGTGCCATCCCTTTACTGAGTTCTTCCACTTTCTTTTTCCACCAGGGGCGGATTTCAAACTTATCAAACCAATATCTCAGTTTCTGAATGGCATCATGCCGGGTCATTCCTTTTAGTCTTGCAAAATAAACTGCCTGTTCACCAACTTCCATTTTCTGATATAAACCTCGTTCTTCAGGCATATAACCAATCATATAGATGTGGTTAGGATTTGAAGTCTGATTGTCAAAATAAATTCTGCCTTGATCGGGAGCAGTAATCCGGGTAATGATCCGGATGAGTGATGTTTTCCCGGCACCATTTGGGCCGAGAAGTCCGAAAATACTCTGTTCAGGAATCACAAATGTTACGTCATCAAGAGCCATATGACTGGCATACTGCTTTACAATGTGTTCTACTTTAATCTGCATGATTAAAAGGTATTCTTAATCTGTATTTTCTGATTTCGGCTGCTAATGTAAAGTGATATTTTAAAATAGGGTGTAACAAACTGCACGATAAGCCTAAAACTGCCATTACCTTTGTGGCCGAATGGAAATTCGTAAAGATATCAGGAAACTTACTCCACAGCAGTTAAGTGAATTATTTGAAGCTCAGAAACAACCGGCTTTCAGAGCAAAACAGGTGTTCGACTGGCTATGGAAGAAACAGGTTACCAGCTTTGATGAAATGACCAACCTACCAGAAAGTCTACGTTCTTATCTTAAAACCCATTTCCAGGTTAAATCTCTTGTTTTACTAGAAAAGCAGACTGCCCTGGACGGGACAGTGAAATGCGCCTTCCGGTTACATGATTCTAATACTGTTGAAGGCGTTTTAATTCCTCAGGGTAAGAGAATGACTGCCTGTGTTTCATCGCAGGTTGGATGCAGCCTGGCTTGTAAGTTTTGTGCTACAGGTCAGATGGCTCGGATTCGTAACCTGGAAGCAGCCGAGATTTACGATCAGGCTGTTTTTATCAATCAACTGGCAGCTGAAAGAAACGGTATCGGACTTTCAAACATTGTTTTTATGGGAATGGGTGAG
>JADLBQ010000053.1 GCA_020847635.1 Bacteroidia bacterium | reverse complement strand
TTCTTAATTGTCACTTTTTGCGCAGGTTCGTATGGGATTTATCTAAAAGACCAGCATAAAGTGCCGGGGAGTGCTGCTGCAGGCCTTTATCAATAGATTATATCGAAGAAAGTACTGGGCCGGCTAGGGCCATTGTTTTTAATAACTTTTCTCATTGGTTCAGGAATTCTGGTCTTTACAAATGGAGGTAATTTGTTTTTTGAAATTCTGTTTGTAGGGATTTCTCTCAGTTTGCTGATGGTATTATTTGACAGAATATTGAACTTGGCAGGGATTCATTTAAATTTATTGAGACTGAACACACATTTTATGGTTATGAATATGGCTTTGTTAAGAGGTTTGTTGTGATATCTTAAAAGTGTAAAATAGTGGTGTTTGGCAACCAATACAGAGGTATCAGTAAACTTTTAAGGTTAGAATTAAAAATGTAGTTTTGTAAAAAGTTAAGTTCAGATTATGTAAGTTTCTTCTTCTTGGTTAAATAATTTTGTTGTAGATGATGATGTAATGGTAGCAGAAATGTTTCGCGACCAGATTACTCACAATACAACTCACTCTGTGACATTATTTCATACCAGAGAGGAGTGCATTAAACATGTTAATGAGAAACCGGATGTAATCATCCTTGACTATTATCTCAACTCTGAAAACCTCAATGCATCCAATGGGATGGAAGTATTAAAAGCTATAGAGAAAGTTCACTCTGAGACTCATGTTATTTTTTTGTCATCACAGGAACGTTATGGTGTAGCTATGCAAATTCTGCAAAAAGGAGCAGAATATTATATTATCAAGGATATGGAAGCTTTTGGATAGATTGAAAAAATACTTCAGGGCTCAGTGACAGATATTTAGCGTTTTTTTTAGAAGTGCAGGTGTTAAAATAAATCTGATACAGGCCTAAATTAATCATTTTGAATTCTTTACCAACCTAGAACATCTTCTCTGATGTTACCTTATGATTTTTAGCAATACGTATGAATGATAATGCCAAATTCACCATAATTGGTGATTGTGGTGTTTTATTGTTGTCACGATGTTTGAAACAAATTCATAATATCTGACATATGCAAAAAATCTACAATTTAGGAAGAGTTGCTTTACTCTTAATCTTCTTGTTGAGTTTTAAATTTTCTACAGCGCAAACATGGACTCAACAAACAAGTAACATTACTGATAACCTCAATGCTGTTCATTTTACAGATGCAAATAACGGCATTGCTTCAGGCATGAACGGAGCTGTTGTAACAACTACTGATGGAGGAACAACATGGGTGCCCCGTACTACAGGTGTTACGGCTAATTTAAAAGATGTTTTTATGGCAAACCCTCAAACAGCTTATGCAGTTGGGCTAAATGGAACTATTATCAAAACATCGGATGGAGGTGCAACCTGGACACCACAAACATCGGGAACCACTAAGATACTTCTCGATGTATATTTTGTTAGTCCCACAGTTGGGTGGGTAGTTGGTGATGACGGAACCATAAAAGCCACAACTGATGGTGGTACAACCTGGACATCTCAAACATCAAATACAACATCCGATTTGCAAGCAATATTTTTTATATCATCTACAGAAGGATGGATATGTGGTACCGGAATTGGGGCAGTAGGTACAGTTTTGCATACCACCGATGCTGGTTTAAACTGGACGCTGCAAACCGTACCTACAGGTAATTATGCCGACATACATTTTATAAATGCAAATGAGGGATGGATAGTGGGACCAAGTTCTGCAGTCGCAAAAACTACAGATGGTGGTGTTACATGGAATTCAATCAACACAGGTTTGAATATGCAGATTTGGGCAGTACACTTTGTATCCTCCACTAAAGGTTGGATAAATATTGGCGCACCTGTAAATCAAAATTATTCAATGAGGATCAGCAATGATGGAGGTACCACTTGGTTATCGCACCCAACACCTGTTAACGTAGGAACTGCCGATGCTTTTTTCTTAAATGCAGGATTAGGTTATGCAGTAGGTAATAACGGAATTATTTTAAAATACTCTTCATCTGTAGGCATTGATGATTACAGTGAGAAAGATGTTTTTACTGTTAATCCTAATCCTGCAAACCAATTTGTAACCATCAGTTTGCAGTCAACAGAACTTATAAATACTGAAATAAAAATAGTTGATGCTGTTGGTAAAGTAATTCAACAGTTAAAAATTGAAAATTCAAAAGTTGAAATTGATGTAAGCAAATTTGAAAACGGAATTTATTTTATACAATATTATCTTAATTCAGAAAAAACCATTACAAAGTCTCAAAAATTAATCATACAACACTAAAACAAAGCAAAGGTGAAAAAAGTACTACTAACAACAATCTGCTGCTTTGCAGCTATCGTCCTACATGGGCAAACGCCATCTTTTGACTTGGCAATCAATATGGGAGGAATTGATTATGACAAAGGCTATGACATAGCAGTTGATGCTGCAGGCAATGTTTACGCAACAGGTAAAATGGCAGGTACTGCTGATTTTGATCCCGGAACAGGAGTATTTAACCTGGTATCTAATGGGGGCGATGATATGTTCATTGCCAAATACAGTGCAACAGGAAGTTTACTTTGGGCACATAACGTTGGTGGTGTAAGCACAGAAACTTCCATTGCTATGGCACTTGATGCATCAGGCAATTGTTATGTAACCGGACGTTTTTCAGGCACTGTTGATTTTGATCCGGGTGCAGGTACATCAACCATTACTGCATCAGGTGCATTTGATGTTTACATTGTTAAAATAAATTCATCCGGAAATTTTGTGTGGGCAAAAAACTTTGGAGGGACATTTGGCACTTTTGTTGACGACCTATATTTAGATGCTTCCGCTAATGTTTACACCGTGGGCACTTTCCAAACTACCACAGACTTTGACCCTTCTCCGGCAGTGTTTAATCTCGTTTCTGACGGAGGACAGGATACCTACATAGCAAAATTAGATGCTTCAGGAAATTTTGTATGGGCGAAAAGAACAGAATTTGCTATCTTCACTATAAACATTGATATTAACAATAATTTATATGTGGCAGGATCATTTAGTGGCACTACCGATTTTAATCCTGATACTACACAAACTTTTAATCTTACTGCCGTAGGAGGGGCAGATATTCATATTTCCAAATTTGACACTGCCGGAAATTTTATTTGGGTCAAAAGTATTGGAGGAACCTCCAGTGAAGCGGCATACGCAATGAGCACCGATGCAACAGGAAACATTATTGTTACCGGAACATTCGTAGGAACAGTTGATTTTGATCCGGGAGCAGGCATCGCCAATCTCACCGCAGTAGGAACGGGTTCATCTCTTTCGGATATGTTTTTTTTGAAGTTAGATGCTTCAGGAAATTTTGTGTGGGCAAAAAGGATAGGTGGAAACTCTATTGATATAGCTACTGATGTTGATACCGATAATGCCGGCAATGTTTATTTTTCAGGAAGATTCAATTCTGCTGTTGTTGATTTTGATCCGGATACTACTGTAACATTTAATCTCAATGGTACAATGGGTAGCTACGATGCATTTGTGCTGATACTTTCAGCAGCAGGAAATTTTATATATGCTTATGAGATAGGTGGACCTTCTAATGGAGATGATGAAGCCAATGGCATTTGTGTTCATCCTTCAGGTAGCTTTTACGTTACCGGAACTTTTTACGGACCCATAGATTTTAATCCGGGTACAGGCACAACCACTATTGATGATAATGGAAATACTGATGCGTATGTTCAGAAAATGAACTTCTCTCCAACAGGCATTTGGCAACACGATAACGAAAATCTTTTTACTGTTTACCCTAATCCCGCCTCAAAAGAGTTTACGGTTCTTTGTTCAAAATTCAATGTAGGTGATGAACTGAAAATATTTGATGTGGTTGGAAAAGAAGTTTCGACTACTAAAATAACCGGTGAGAAAACATTAATTGATGTAGGCAAATTTACGAACGGAATTTATTTTGTTCAGCTTACATCTCCATCGCTTATAGTGAGGGATGGTGTGATGACTCAAAAATTAATCATAGATCGCTGAACAAAGTCAATATGAAAAAAATCTTATTCGCCATCCTCTGTTTTGGAACCATAACATTACACGCACAAATCCCAGCTTTTGACTGGGTAAAACAAATTGGAGATTCTTCGAGTGAAACCGGGAGGGGAATTGCCCGTGATACATCAGGAAATTTATATATAGCCGGAAGTTTTATTGGCACTGATGATTTTGATCCTGGTCCGGGAGTTTATAACATGACCAGCGCAGTTGGAAGTGAAATTTTTGTTTTAAAGCTGAATGCATCGGGAAATTTTGAATGGGCTGTGCAAACCAGAGGATGGTCATCCAACATGGCAGAATTAGCAATTACATGCGATGCCACCGGAAATGTTTTTGTAACAGGCCACTTTCTTGATTCTACCGATTTTGACCCAAGTGCATCAACCTATAATTTAGTATCTAACGGAGGACGTGATATTTTTATATGGCACTTAAATACAAATGGAAATTTTGTGTGGGCAAAAAATATTGGTAGCACGGCATCCTCTATAACAAGTGAAGATATTGGTTATGATATTAAAGTTGATAACTGGGGAAATATTTACACCATTGGAAGTTTTGCATTAACTGCCGATTTTGATCCTGGACCAGGAACCGTAACCCTTAATGCAGGACCATATTGCGACATATTTATTTTAAAACTAAATGCAAATGGCGATTATGTGTATGCAAAAAATATTGGAGGATTTAATTATTGCATTGGCAGATCTATTGCCATGGACGCATTGGGTAACCTATATGCAACAGGTTCTTTTTCCGATACAGTTGACTTTGATCCCGGTGCCGGTATCTTTAATTTAATTGCACCACGCTCAAATCAATTTGTAGCAAGCGATCCTGATATTTTTATTTTAAAATTAGACTCATCGGGCAATTTTATCTGGGCGCAAAATTTTGGTTCAATCAAAGAAGATATCGGACAGACAATTCATGTTGATGACAATGGCAATGTTTATACAGCAGGCATATTTGAACAAACAGTAGATTTTCAATGGGGAACTGACACGTTTAATCTTACAGTTAGTTTATATGAGGACATGTTTGTTTTAAAATCAGATTCATCGGGCAATTTTATATGGGCTAAGCAAATACACAGCAGCTCTTTTTATGATGGCGTAAATGGAATTACTGCCGATACAGCAGGCAATGTTTACGTAACAGGTTCATTTGCCGGCACGGTTGATTTAGACCCCGGTATTGATTCATTTTTTGTAAGCACTCCATCATCAAGTTCTGATATTTTTATTTTAAAGCTAGATGCAAACGGCAATTTTCTATGGGGTAACAGTGCCGGTGGAACGGGAACCGATGTTGGTGAACAAATTTTATTGGATGACACAGGAAATATATTTACGGTGGGCAGCTTTACTGGTACAACCGATTTTGATCTTAATTCCGGATCCTACAACCTTACAGCACCTGGATTCTTACAAAACGTTTTTGTTCTTAAAATGAAGCAAAATACAGTAGGAATAACAGAAGGTACGTATGAAAATAGTTTTTTGGTTTATCCAAATCCTGCTAACCAGTCATTGGTTATTAGTCATCCATCATTAAAAGAAAACACTGAATTAAAAATTATTGATGTGATGGGAAAAGAAATTTTAAAAACAAAAATTACTGGCAATCAAGCAGAAATTGATGTAAGCAAATTTGAAAACGGAATTTATTTTGTTCAGCTTGCATCTCCCATTCTTTTGAACGGAAGTGGCGTGATGACTCAAAAATTAATCATACAACATTAGAATTAGAAGAAAAATAACAACAGGCACTTTCTAAAACTTTGCAATACCAATTTTAAATAGCACAAACGATTTACTTTGATTAGGTAACTATTATGGGATAACTAATTTATAAAAACAGCAATGACATAGCAGTTAATAAACCGAGTAAATTTCATGTAACAGGAGTAATAAAAAAGGCAAATAGTAAAAATAGTAAGAGTAATACAGAAGAGAGTGCTCAAAGAATGGACCTCATCCTAACCGACATTATGCAACATAATGTTCAATTATGTATTTTGCTTAGTCAAATCTGTCATATGGATTTATCAATTTGATTTTATTCACGTAACAGAATATGTAAAAACAGAGACAGCAGATGCAGGAATATATAATTCTCAAACAACTGACTCAAAAGAGTACCATTTTATAGATTTTACGATATCTATAATGCAAATTCTGTTCAATATGCATAGAGAATGTAAATCAGGTATTTAAACTGATTAAGATATAAAAAAACTGTTTTTCTGACAAAAAGTCCCGGTTGTTCTGCCGGGGCTTTTTATTTATATTAGCACACAATCCACATTCACCAAATATGCGGAACCGCGCTGTTTTGTTGTTTTTTTTTGCTTTCTTACTGCAATTGAAGGGCAAGGCTGACTCATTGAATATTTATCTCAATTATTATTCAGTACAGGATGGGCTGTCAGAAAATCAGACAACCTGTGTCATAAGAGACAAATATAGATTTATTTGGGTAGGCACAAAGGATGGGTTAAACCGTTTTGATGGCAGAACCTTTCAGGTGTTTAAAGCTAACACAGCTAATTCTGTTCCCGGAAATTACATTACCTGTCTGTTGCTTGATGGCGATTCGCTCCTTTGGATTGGTACCACCTCCAATGGTTTTTGCAGTTACGACTTCGGAACTCAAAAATTCACTCATTACAATACCTCTAATTCTAAACTGAATGCCGATTACATCAACGATATTACCTATGATTCCTATCGTAATTGCTTGTGGATTGCCATGAATAATTCAGGACTTCAGAAGTTTGATCTTAAAAAAAAGCAGGTAATTCCGGAACTGGTATCAATAAACACCTATTATTCCGTGGCAATACTGGATTCAACTCCATATTTTGGTGGAATCATTGAATCACTTAAACTACTGAAAGATCTAGGAAGATTCAAGAAGCCAATGAAAGATACAGCCAATACATTAAATACAATTTATATTGACCGGGAAGAGAATATTTGGTGTGGTGCATGGGATAATGCATTGCATTTATTCAACAAATATACTGAGCGGGTAAACTCCTTTATTTTTGACGGAAGCGGTAAACTCAAACTTTCGGGAGAGGAAATAATTTCAATTTCAGAAGATAAAGATAACCTGTTATGGTGTGGCACTAAAAATTCGGGAATACTGATTTTCGATAAAAAGAAAAAGGCATTCCTTCACTCTATGACATTTTCAAGAAATATTACTTCGCGTGTAAATGCAATTTATACCGATGAATTTAACCGTATTTGGATAGCCTCCAACGAAGGACTATTTGAATACGACCCATTATTGAATCAGTTCAATACCGAATTAATGCCTGTACCATCAGGGATTAAATCATGTCATGTGGTTGACAGGCTTATTACCAGTGAAGGCATGGATCTGGTGATATCAAAGTGTGGTCTGTTTTATCGCAATAACATTAAAGAAAAATATCATTATCTTGAAATTGTTTACCAAGACGAAAAACAGGAACTCAACAGTATCCTGCAAAGTGAATCAGGCAAAATTTATATTGGCACTAATAGGACAGTCCTGGAGTTCGACCCTCATACCTTAAGCTATAAGACAATTAAGTCAAATCTGAAAAGCAATAGACATTATTTTTATTTTGCCGGTGCTACAGTTGTCAATAATATAGTTGATTATACCTACAAAGAATCACTTTTAGTATTCGCATCGTTCTATGGGTTGTTTATTAGTGTAATTGATTAAAAAAAAAACAATGTTTATTTTTTGATTCATAAAAAGAACCATCAAAATATTATTCTTGAAAATCTGGTTCGGAAATTATGGGTTGACTCTAAAAAGAATATCTGGATTTGTGGCTCAACTTCAGGATTGTCTCAAATCTATTTTGACAATACCTCAAAATTTGAAGAAGTTCCTGCTAATGACACCCTCTTCAGCAAAATGCAAATAGGACTTAAACAGTGGAACAAAGCCCAAAACGATTCAACGATTCAGATAAAAAATGTATATGATATTACAGAGGCTGATTCGGGCAGATATTGGATGACTACACAGGGAAACGGGTTGGTGCTATTTAATCCTGCACAAGAGCAAAATCCATTTACTTTTATCAATCCTGATATAACTTCAATTGCAGGAATTTCTAAATCTTCCGACTCGGTATTATGGATGATTACCTCATCAGGAATTTTAAGGTATCAGACCAAATCCGGTATTTTTAAAATGTTTGATGCAAACAGTGGAGTTCGTGAGAAAATTGGAGGATATTTTTTTAAGAAAAATCCTTTAAAACCCAATGAAATGGCAGCAGGATTCAACGGAGGATATATTCATTTCAACACAGACAGTATGTTGCCATCCCTTGAAAAACCGGTATTATATATTACCAAATTATGGGTGATGGATAATATAGCAGACTCTCTGCTTATTTCGGATATCCGGTTAAACTACAAGAATAACTTTCTGAAATTTTATATTTCGTCTAACACCTACACTCAAAATAATCAGATAACCTACTATTACCGGTTGAATGGAATTGATAAATCATGGCGAAGCAATGATAATAACCCGGTGATTAATTATACCAATCTGCCTCATGGTTCTTATGAGCTTGAAGTGAAAGCAGTGACCAATGATAATATTGAAAGTGACATAAAGAAACTTCATTTTGAAATAACTCCTCCATTTTACCTCACCTATTGGTTCTACACCATTTTGATTATTGTTATCAGTTCAATTATATACTTACTTTACCGCATGCGAATAAATCAGATTTTAAGAGTGCAGGAGGTGCGTAACAATCTGGCACGCGACCTGCATGATGATATTGGAAGCACCCTGGGAAGTATCCATTTGTACAGCCAGATTGCCAAAAGCAAACTCTCAGAGAAAGACCCGATTGAAACACAAAATATTTTAGACAGGATAAAAGTTTTTTCAGAAGAAATTATTGAAAAAACAGGAGATACCATTTGGGCTGTAAAAGCAAAAAATGATAACTATTCCGACCTGTGTCTGCGCATGGAAAGCTATGCGGCAAGCATTCTTGGAGAGGCCAATATCAACTTTACCTTTGAGACAGATGAAAAAATTCTCGAACACAAACTAACCATGATTTCACGCAAAAACCTGTTTCTCATATTTAAGGAAGCTATTCACAATATTGTTAAGTATGCTGACTGCACCTCTGTTGATATTTCTTTGACAAGAAAAGGAAACAAAACTATATTCAGGATTGCTGACAATGGTTGCGGGATTTGTTCAGAAAATAAAGGACATTATTTTTCCGGCAACGGATTGAAAAATATGCAGACACGTGCAGAAGAAATAGGTGCCAGCTTTGTATTAGCTTCAGAATCAGGCCAGGGTACCGAAATACAGATTATACTAAAATAACCGGTGTCTAACCCAAAATGATTATTGCAGGCAATAAAAATCATTAACACCTTTGCATGATGGATCTAAAAATGCATAACAGACCTATTAAGGTTGTGATAGCAGATGATAATAAGAATGTGCTTGAGTCCGTGCAAATGGTTCTGAAGGATTACCCTGCTATTAATCTGATTGCTACTTTCAACTCAGGAATGGAATGTGTTTATACGATAGAGTTGTTAAAACCTGACGTTGTTTTAATGGACATTGATATGCCGGATATGTCAGGTATTGAAGTTGTGAAACTAATCCGTAAACAATTTCCCGGGTTACCGGTACTTATGCTGACTGGTTTTGAAGATGATGATAAAGTTTTTAATTCCATTTGTGCCGGAGCAAATGGATATATCCTGAAAACTACTACGATGGAGTCACTGATCCATCAAATTCAAGAAGTGTATGAAGGCGGAGCACCGATGACTCCCGTCATTGCCAGAAAAGTGCTGAATGCATTTGCTAACCTCCAGAGACCACAAAGTTTAAGAGAAGATTATAACCTGAGTAATCGGGAGAAAGAGGTGCTTGAATTACTGGTAAAAGGAAAATCGTATAAGATGATTTCATCACAACTTAACATCAGCTATGAAACAGTTCACACTCATATTCGCAGAATTTATAAGAAACTGCACGTCAACTCCGTTAGCGAAGCGGTTTCAAAAACCATAATTCAGAAAATACTTGGTCAATTGTAACTGCTGTCTGATTTCCGGCTGTCAAGTGCTGCTTGCAGTTGAGTGGGTCATCCGTTCAGTACTTTTCAGGATTCAGTATTCCTGTGCTGGGCATACTATCCGGCTTGCTCAGGTCAGTTACATACATGACAGGATACAATGGATTTACTATTTTTGACTGACAAAAGAGGCTTTCAGACAGCAACCTGCAATCATCAACCTGCCTGACAGCTCCAACAGGCAGAGATAATGATATTACAGAATTGGTGGTTTACAACATTACTCGGCATTAATGAACCTATTTGTAAACCCGTTAACAGCGACCTTAAATCAGATATATTAATCATAGGTGCCGGTGCTGCCGGATTGTCTGCTGCTCATTATTTTATTGGGAAAGGGTTAAAAGTTATTGTACTGGAAAAAAATATTTGTGGAGGGAGTTCCTCCGGTAAGAGTGCCGGATTCCTGACTCCCGACAGTGAGCTTGAATTATCACAACTAATCCGGAGATTTGGTGAAGCCGGTGCAAAAGACCTCTGGAGTGTCCCTACAAAAGGAATTGAAATGATGAAGTCATACATTCTGAACTATCACATCCAGTGTGATTTTCAGGTTCAGGACAGTCTGTGTCTGGGTATCGGGCGCAGTGGCTGGAATGCTATTCAGGATGAGATGCAATCCAGAAAAGCACTCGGCTTTGACCAGGTTCTTTATAACAGGCATGAAGTTCAGACCATCATCGGATCTAAAAGCTACACCGGGGCAGTACGGTACAAAGGAACTTATGGAATTGATGCGTTGTTGTATTGCCAGGGGATGAAAAAGCACTTGCTTGAAAATAATATTGAAATATTTGAAGCGTCTGAGGTTATCTCTATAACTGATCATTGTGCCAAGACCCATTTAGGCTCTGTAACTGCAGATCAGATCATCCTTTGTGCCGATAAGATTGATCCTGCCCTTAGTCATTATGCTGATAACATCTTCCATGCCCAGACTTTTCTTTCAATAAGTGAACCCCTTAATGACAAAATGATTGAGCTCATCTTCCCGGGTGACAGGTTCCAGTGCTGGGACTCCGACTTAGTATATAGCTATTTCAGACTGACAGGCGATAGCCGGATTTTACTTGGAGGCGGAAATATGCTGACAACCTTTTCCAAAGATGATGTGACCTCTTCACGGGTGATTGATAAAGTCATCACAGACTTCAAAAAGAAATTTCCACAACTCAAGAACCTGCGTTTCATTCAATACTGGCCAGGCCGTATTGATACAACTCGCGATTTGCTCCCCAGCATTTTAAAAGACCCTACCGCACCCTGGTTGCACCTGGTTTTAGGTTGTGTCGGTTTACCCTGGGCAACTTTTTGTGGCAACTTTGCTGCCCGTCATTCCATTGAAACAAAATTGCAAAATGACCAGCACTATTATCATTATTTCAGGTCCGACAGGCATTTCCTGATTCCTTTATGGCTGGAAAAGATAGTGGGTAAACCATTAGCCTTTTCAATCAACAACGGTTGGGCCAAATATTACCAGAAAGATACGGTCTCTGCAAATTAAAGATTTAAGACTTTAATTCTGTTCGTTATTAACCTATTTCTGAAGTTGCCTGTTTTACTTCCGGGCTCGTACTTTATCTTTCAGTTTCAATGTTTTCATTGGCTGAAATCCGTGATGCTATCAATACCCTTCCCGTTACTTAATAGAAAGCATTTCGCGGTATTTTGGAACCGGCCAGAGTTCATCATCAACAATCAATTCCAGCTTGTCAACATGATAGCGGATAGTATCAAAAAACGGCTTTATTTTCTCACTGTAAGCAAATGCTTTTTCACGAACACCTTTAAGTTTATTGGCCTGCTTACGGGCCTCCGTCATTTCATCGGTTTTCTCTTTTATGACAGCAATGTGCTCAGAAATTTTCCGGATAATTTCAAGCTGACATTTGTAATCAGCCGGTTTTAACCCGATATCTTTCATTCCTTCCACATTTTCTACAAGTATTTTCTGGTACTTAATGGCAGTAGGAACAATATGGTTAATGCTCAGATCACCCATTACACGTGATTCAATCTGAATTTTCTTAGTATAGGTTTCAAGCAGGATTTCATGCCTTGCTTCCAGCTCACGCTCACTAAAAATATGGTTATCAGAAAACAGCTTTTTTGCTTTTTTGGAAACCATCATATCAAGAGCTTCAGGAGTAGTCCGGAAGTTATTAAAGCCTCTTTTCTTTGCCTCTTTTATCCAGTCTTCACTGTAGCCATTCCCTTCGAAACGGATGTTCTTTGATTCAACAATATACCTTCGTAATACATGTAAAATAGCATCATCTTTTTTTCTGCCTTTTGCTATCAGCCCGTCCACATCCTTTCGGAAAGCTTTGAGCTGGTTAGCAACAATCAGATTGAGCGTACTCATTGCTGCAGAACAGTTTGCTGAAGAACCCACTGCCCGGAATTCAAATTTATTACCTGTAAATGCAAAAGGTGAGGTACGGTTACGGTCGGTATTATCAAGAAGAATTTCAGGGATTCTGCCAATATTGATTTTAACTTCCGATTTCTCCTCAGGTGAAAGCTTTTCTTTCCCGACCTTCTTTTCAATCTCATCCAGGGCAGCAGTCAGTTGTCCTCCCAGAAAAAGGGACATGATTGCAGGCGGGGCTTCATGTGCTCCCAGCCGGTGATCATTCCCGGCCGAAGCTATGCTTGCCCTGAGCAAATCAGCATGTTCATAAAAAGCACGGATTGTATTAATAAAAAACGTCAGAAACATTAAATTGGTCTTGGGTGTATTGCCGGGTGAAAGCAGATTCTTTCCGGTATTTGAACAGATACTCCAGTTGTTATGCTTCCCGCTTCCGTTAATTCCGGCATACGGTTTTTCATGCAGCAGTACTTTAAAATGATGGCGGCTGGCAATTTTACCCATCAGGTCCATCAGTAGCTGGTTATGGTCAACAGCCAGGTTGACTTCTTCAAATACTGGAACACATTCAAACTGTGAGGGCGCTACTTCATTGTGCCGCATTTTTAAAGGAATCCCAAGCTTATGGGCTTCAATTTCAAGTTCGCTCATAAATGAAGAAACCCTTGAATGAATAGACCCAAAATAATGATCGCCTAACTGCTGTCCTTTAGCCGGAGCATGACCAAATAGGGTTCTGCCGGTAATCTCCAGGTCGGGCCGGGCAGAGTAAATGGCTGAATCAATCAGAAAGTATTCCTGCTCAATTCCGAGTGTTGCATGAACACGGGTAATCCCTTTATCAAAATACTGGCAAACCGGAACAGCTGCTTCATCCAGGACATTAATGGTCTTCAAAAGCGGAGCTTTGTAGTCAAGTGTTTCACCGGTATAAGAAACAAAAATGGTTGGAATACACAATGTTTTGCCTGCCCGGCCTTCAATGATAAATGCTGGTGAGGAAGGATCCCAAGCAGTATAACCCCGTGCTTCGAATGTATTCCGGATTCCACCACTTGGAAAACTGGAAGCATCCGGCTCCTGCTGTGCTAATGCACTCCCTGAAAAGTTTTCAATGGCATGCCCCTCAGCATTTAATTCAAAAAATGTATTATGCTTTTCTGCTGTTGCTCCGGTCAGCGGTTGAAACCAGTGTGTATAATGGGTAGCTCCTTTGCTGATAGCCCAGGCCATCATTGCATTGGCAACATGCTCGGCAATTTTTCGGTTAATCTGCTGGCCACTTTCAATAGCCGATTTTATTTCCTGATAAACCTCACGTGAAAGAAACTTTTGCATGGTATCAGCTGTAAATACATTCTGGCCGAAATAATCAGAAACTTTTTCAGATGGCAACTTTACAGTTTTAGGTGACAGAGAACCACTGACTAACAGGGCATGAAATCGCAGGTTATGCATATTTTTATGTTTTTTCGGGTACAAAGCTAATTACAGGGGGGGGTATTGTCAAAAAAAGTCATATTTTTTTTGATGACCCCCCCGAAAATTCGGGTGAATGTAATAAAAAGTTACTTTTTATTAATAATCACTTCTCCTGAGCCATGGTAACTGTGATAACTTCCATCATACATCGCATCAGCCATTACCGGCCCCATCCTGAACTTCCCGGGTGAAACTGCTCTGACCAGGTAATAGAAACTAAGTGGCTTATCATGAACCGAAGTAAAAAAATGAATCCGGTCATCTCTGACATCCAGGTAGTCAGCTGAGGAATTGTCTTTAATCCAGTCCATACCCGGAACTGAAGTAATTCGGGGATTTTCAATTTCAAACCCGGCCGGCAGCATGTCGGCAATTGCAATATTTTCAACGAGTAAGCGCTGGCTGTTTACAAGACTTAGTTTTACAACAACCAGATCGCCCTGGTTAAAGACATTCGTATTGATTACCCGGCCAAACCGGTCATAAAATGTCCTTCTCACTTTCAGGTAGCTATCCTCCTGCTGAAACGAACCATCAGCAGTAATTCCTTCGGCTTCCCACCAATAATAGAGGTGCCCCTTTCCGGTCATACTGAGTTCAACCCGGCTGCCTTTAAAATAGTTGGTTATTGTCCGGCCCTCGTTATTTAGTGTGATGGTTCCGTTTTCACCTTTCAAAACAGCCTTAAAACCACCCTGAGGCTGGCTGCTCATGAATTTACCCAGGGCAATAAATGCAAACGCCCGCTCCTGAGTCGATAGCCATTTTTCATTCCGGAGTGCCTGGGACAAATGACGTACCATTACCGGAATTTGCAGGTTCCCAGAATCGTTTGTCAACAATGCATTTAATACAAGTGCTTCATCACGGACAGAGGAACTAAATGAACCTCCGGTTTCCCGCACTGCTTCTTGACTGAATGCTGCAGGCAGAACAGACCGGTAGCTGTTGCGGTCACCAATTGCCAGGTAGGTGGTTGCCAGCAGGTATTGAGAATCTGTGGTCATCTCCGATTTTCTGCTTTTATAATAGTTCATAGCTTGCAGGTCTGGTCTTCCGGCCAGAGCTAAAACATACAAGGCATAAAAATTATCACGGGATGCAAATGCCCTGGTGACAATTCCGGATGATGTCCCGTTTTCATAAAAACTATATTTTGCTGTTGGATAAGCTTTCAGAAAGCTCTGCATATACCCAAGTACTCCTTCCATCAAATTCTGTGGAACATCATATCCGGCTTTACGGGCTTCAATCAGAAAATGAGCTGCATAAATGGTTGACCAACGGCTAACCTGGTCATCGCCCGGCCAATAAGATAATCCGCCATTGTATAATTGCATGACCTGAAGCCGGCTGATAGCTGCCCTGACATGATCGGTGATGCGAATGACCCCTCCCGGTTTGTTTTTTATCTGCTTCACCAGATCAGCATAGTACAACTGAGGAAACGCAACCGATACTACTTGTTCTGCACAGCCATAAGGATAATCAAGAAGAAACTCCAGATGATCTGTAAACTGAACCATGGGTGAGCGGTCAACCGTTAGTCTTTCAGAAAGACTGGCTGGTATAAAGCTGTTCTGCATATTAATTACTGCAGACCTGCCTTCGTCAATAACTCCAAAGCCAGTCTTCTTTTGAAGTGATGCCGGAGGTCGAATCGTGATTTCTGTTTTGTCTGAAAAAGTTTTTCCGGCTGTCCTTGCCAGAATTTCGACCGATGCGATACCGGTCTGGGGGCCAACTGCCAGTTGGTAAGTCTGCTGTACTTCCTGATGGGCTGCCAGGTTAACCGGAATTGCTTCTGATTTGAAAACAGCCACATTCCCGGTAATCCTGATTTCCGGATTAACAGTCAGCATTCCGGAAGTTGAATTGGTAAATGTAACCGGCATAATCAGCGTGTCGCCCGGGCTGAGAAATCTTGGTAACGAGGTTGATATCACAACCGGATCAGCAACCCGGATATGTTGTTCAGCACTCCCGAATGAATGATTGCTGTAAGCATTAGCCATTACCCGCAGGTCACCTGAGAACTGGGGAATGTGAATTGTATAGCTGGCTTCACCATTTGCATTGGTAGTTAACAACCCGCTCCAGAATGAAACCAGGTGAGCACGTTTATTACCTAATGGATTAACCCGCCTGGACATTTCGTAAACATCCCCTCCCGAACTGGATTTACGCACTGCATATTCAGGCATCAGGAATGGATAGATATCAGCTGGGCTGGTTTCAAGTGCACGCTTCTCATAAAAATAATGGTAGGCATCCGGTGAGGGAGTATTTTTGATTTGCATGATTCCCTCATCAACAACTGCAACTGTAAGTTCTGTTTTTCTGCCTGGCAGGGTCTTGAGTTTTATAGTCTGGGTTGTCTTTGAATAGGAGTTGGCCGGTGCTTCAATTTTCAGCTGAAGTTTGTTCCGTTCAGATTCAACCATCACCGGCTTGAACCCATGAGCAATGGTTAAGAGGACACCTTTATCATTGACCGGCTTGAACAGGGTTGCTGTCAGATAAATATTGGGAATATATCCGGCCTTGACCGGCAGAATGAGTTCTGCTGATTTCTTATCCGTATTCAAATAATAGTATTCAAACATTTTTTCTCTTTCAACGGTTACTAACAACCTTCCTGCAAAAGGGGTTTTAAACAATGCTTTAACCCGGTCGCCTGGCTTGTACACTTCCCGATCGAGTTCGATATCAATACTTCCTTCGTTGTTGACTTCAAAAGCAGCCTGAGAAGTACTTCCCCATCCATAAGCATAAAAGGATGTTTCAACATAATTCTTGCTCCCTTTCTGCCTAACCCTGACCCGGTATTCACCTGATTCATCCGGTGTAAATGAAACAACCTCACCCCTGCCCGTAATATTCATTGTTTTAATACTCAGGGTGCGCTCTTCCTTCTTTGATACATACCTGAATGAGCCATCATAAGCCCGCTCAATAACAGTATGCCAGTTGAGCTTAATCAGCTCCAGTACAATATTACCTGCTGCCATACTCTTACCCTTGCTGTCAGCAGCAGCAATTGCAATCTGCATAGGAATGCGGGTATCAAAATAGCTGGCTGGCAGTTTTAATCCCAGGAAAGTCTGTTGAGTTACTACATTGAATTGTTTAATCCTGTTAACCGGTCTCCCGTTCTCGTCAAAAACAGTCAGCAGAGCAGTCCCCTGAATCCATCCGTTATTTGTCCAGGATGAATCGGGTTTAAACGAATAAGAGAGCTGGCCTTCTGAGCCGGTCTTGCCCTGAATAACCTGCTCTTTCAGTGAGGGGTTATCCGGATTTCTGATTTCAAAGGTGTAATCGGGGAAATCAATACTTGAAAAATTTTTCCGTTTAAAAGTAAGCTCTAGTTCATAATTACGTTCTGCTGCCGGTGGTCCAAACAGGTTTACAGCCTCAGCTTCTATTTTAATCTCTTCATTCAACTGATAAGAAGGCTTCATCTCTGCCATTTTCACATTAATCCGGTCAGGCATAAACTCTTCAATACTTATCATTCTGATGCCCAGCAGAATATTGTTCCCAGTAAATACCTCCACTTTATAAGAGCCGGTAAGTGCATTAACCGGAACATCAAAAGAAAAATCAGCAGCTCCCTGTGCTGTTAGGTTTTTCCGGATATCTGCCATTGGTTGTAATAAGGGGGTACTTATCATCAGCCTGACCGGTTCACCGGCTGCCGGCATCATTTGTGAATTTCTGACAATTACATTCCCCCTTACTTTCTCACCCGGTCGGTAAATCTCCCTTTCAAAATACAGGTAGGCATCAACACCAGCCTTTGAAATCCGTTTACCTCCGACATCAAATCTTGAAGTTTCAATACGATGGTCGCTGAACACCAGGTAATTAAAATCATTTGAAGAACTAACGGTTATCATACCTACCTGAAACGGGTCGACCCCCGAAGAGCTTTGCTGAAAAACTGCCACGCCATCACCATTTGTTTTTGTAGTTGCAAGAACCTGGTTATTCGTACTGATAAAACTGACTTCTGCATTTCTGACCGGTGCGGTCGTACTTAATGAGTTTACAAATACAACTGCCTGTTCCGGAGAGTTTCTGGCAATGATCCCCAGATCTGAAACTGAAATCAGTTTGGAATCTTCAACCCATCGCTGATCTGCCGAACTGACTTTGACAAAATAAATTCCTTTAAATCTTTTCTGGTTATCCGGCAGTATTTTCAGTAAACTCAGGCCTCCTTGCTTTGGAAGGTCTTTTATGGCAAGAGTTCTTTCATACACCAGGCCGGCAAGTGAACTGATCTTATAATCACTGTACTCATAATCATTCTGCTCATCGCCCCAGCTGTCATACCGGTTACGGCTGAGGAAGGCAAGAATGTTATTTGCAAACACTTTATGAACAGTAACATGAATTTTATCAATGTTCAGGGTTCTAAGCCCTGCCTGTTTACCGTCATGCAGCGAAAGAAACTGTCCTTTACCGGTCACAAAGCTGAGGTAAGGTTCGGGCTGACTGAAGCTTATGGCAGCTGTATAATCAGCAGGAAGTCCTTTTCCCAGAATTCCGGTGAGAGTTTTTGAAATTCCAAGGGTATAAACTTCATGAATGTTAAAGTCACCGGTGATTACAAACCCTCCGTCAGTTGCTACTGCCCGGTACTTAACCTGCGGATTCAGGGTAATTGCTGAAAGCAGTGACTCACTGTTGATTGCCTGACTGGAAGTAACAGTGATTAACGGTTCTCCGTTAATAAAACCGGATTCAACATTTACAATTTCAAGATACCCAGATACTGACAGCATGTCGTTCAGCGTTATGGGAACCGGAAGAACATAATTGCTTCCGGCTGCCCGGATACCCTTCAATAATGTTACCGTTACCGGAACAGGTTTTTCAGCTCCGTTTATTTTTGTATCCAGTACAAATGAAATCCGGTTATCTTCCACTTCAATTTCTGACACCTGAACATTTTGTTGATCCCCAACTGTAACAGCCAGCAATCCTCTCTCTGCCTTTACTTCAATTGCATCTGTAAACTGAATCTGCATCCTCACTGCAGGCAATCCGGTAACTGAACGAATCCAGAAAGAGGTCAGTGAAGTTGCCTGCAGGTAAGGTGTATGAAAGCTGAATACCGGATTAGCAGCTCTCCAGGCTCCGGGTGAATAAATAAACACCCGATCAGTAAATTCAGCTTGATAATTGGTTGATGGCTTAAATGCCTGAAGAGGGGAGAATATCAGTTCATCAGGTGAAGTCCACCGGTACATTCCTTTAACTTCAGGATTAAAACGAATCAGCGGAACAGAGTCCCACCTGTTAAGGATTGAATCCGGTGCCACCGGCCTGTTAAACCGGAAAATCAGGTTCTGCTGACGCTGAACTTCATCGGTAAAGTTAAAAGGTTTCACTTCTAAATTTCTTGATGAATCATTACAAGCTGTAACAATTGCAACAACGAGAACCGCATAAACATGCCAGAACTTCATAAGCTGAAGGGTTAAAATGTTTCCGGGTAAATATAGACAGCGTACCGAACCTGATTCCCCATATTCAAACATAAATTTTTAACGCTTAAACACAGCTAGTCCTTAACTGAAAGCCCTGTCCGTCATTATCCATTAAACAGTATATTTGAGGCATGACCCCGGTTGGTCATGCTATAACTTAAGCCCTTTATACCATAAGCAGAAATGAAAGATTGCTTCCGGTTATTCTTAATTATCACCTGTTTGTTTTTTCTTTTGCTCAATAACGAAACGATTGCCCGCCAATCAGTCCGGCTGACCATTGATTCCCTCCAAACAGCATTAAGAAAGGCTGCCCCGGATACGAACAGAGTAATTATCCTAAATAAGTTAGGTGAGCAATTCGTACAGTTAAGTATCCCTGATTCAGCCAATTTATATTTAACTGAAGCTCTTACGTTAGCCAAGAAAACTCAATATATTGAAGGTGAGGCTGACGCCTGCAGGCTGCTGGGTGATCTGAATTATAGCTTAACCAAATATTCTAATTCCAAGCTGTATTATAATTCTGCAATAGAGCTGTTTAAGAAAACAAATAATAAGGTCAAGGTAATCAGCTGTACCATTGCTTTATTATGGGCCCAATATTATGAAGGCAAGTATGATTATGATAAAGTATTAAACACCAGCCTGGAACAGTTAAAGGCAGCACGTGATATACCTGATTATTATTTAATAGCTAAGTCATACCATCTTATAGCTTCTTTTCATTTCTCGCACGGTGATTATGAGGAAGCTCTTGACAATGAATTCCAGGCTATCCATTACCTTCGTAAATCAGGAGATACCACCTTATTAGGTAACTATTTTAATGGAATAGCAGCCATTTATCATGCTATGGGAAATTATTCTCAGGCAATAGATTATTATTTTAAAGCCTTGAGATTGGCTAAAGCTAATAAAAAGAATTTCAGTAATATTTTGAACAATATTGCATATCTCAACTTCAACCTGAATAACAATACCGAAGCCATCAAATACTTTAATGAAGCACTCAGGGAAGCAGAGAAGACCAATAACAAATATATTGTTGCATTCTGCTTGCGAGGTTTGGGCGATGTGAATGTCAGATTAGGTAATTATACGGATGCTATGAATTATTTTGTTGAGGCACTTAAATTATCAGAATCAATTAAAAGTAATTCACTGATAGCCGATGCCAACAATTCAATCGGGGATCTGTATTTTGTTCAGGGGAATTACCAGAATGCCCTGGAAAATTATGATGTCGCTTTGAAAACAGCTGAAATCATGGGTAACAAAACCGAAAAAGCAGTCTACTCTAATAACATTGCCAAAACTTATCTTAAAATGAATAAGACCAGTGAAGCTAAAACCTGGTTTTTAAGAGCATTGGAATTAAGTAAACAACTCGATTTTAAGGAGGGTATGAAGGAAAGTTATACCGGGCTTGCTGAAACCGACAGCCTGTCAGGAAACTTTAAAAGTGCTTTCGAAAATTATAAAATGGCCGTTGCCTATAAAGACAGCCTTTATAATGAAGAAAATACAAAAAAAATGACAATGGCTTCTATGCAGTTTGAGTTTGATAATAAACAATTTGCTGATAGCCTTAAAAATATTCAGGAAAAAAAATTAGCCCTGGAGCAATTGGATAAACAAAAACTCCTGCGCAATGGATTTATTGCAGGTTTTGCAATTATGATGACCTTTTCTGTGATCTTCCTGCTTCAAAGAAACAAAACACAAAAAGCCAGAAAACGTGCTGAACAATCAGAAAAAATTAAACAACAGTTCCTTGCTAATATGAGCCACGAAATACGGACCCCGATGAATGCAATTATCGGTCTAACTAACCTGGCCATAGAAACTAATAATAAACCTCAGCAGATTAAATATCTTGCCGGTGTACAGAAAGCATCCGACAGCCTCCTTACCCTGATCAATGAAATCCTCGACCATGCAAAGATTGAAGCCGGAAAGATCGAACTGGAAGCTATTCACTTTTCGATCCGTGACCTGGTGGACACCCTGGTTGAAATCCTTAATCCTAAAGTAGATGAAAAAGGAATTCAGCTGATGGCTAAAGTTGACCCTGCCGTACCGCTTGTCCTTATCGGTGATCCGGGAAGACTCTCACAGGTATTAATCAACCTGACAGGTAATGCTATTAAATTTACAGAAAAAGGCAGTGTTTCGCTGGAAGTTAGCCTGACCAGTTCTTCTTCTATACGCTTTGAGGTCATTGACACCGGCATCGGCATCCCTGATGATAAACTCTCTTCTATCTTTGAAAGTTTCTCACAGGCTAACATCTCTGATACCCGTAAATATGGAGGCACCGGGCTTGGCCTTGCTATCAGCAAGCAATTGGTAGAACTAATGGGAGGAGTGCTGACTGTCAGCAGCTCTTTAGGTTTTGGTTCTACCTTCTCATTTGAACTCCGATTGCCGGCCGGCTCTGCTGATAAAATAGAAGAACAAAATCAATTGAAGGTCTTCGATGAAAGTGTACTCAACGGTTTATCTATTTTATTGGCTGATGATAATGAAGCTAACCGGATTGTCTGCTCCGACACCCTGAAATCAAAAACCAATATCACTATTACAGAAGCAACAAATGGTAAAGAAGTGATTGAATGGCTTAAAAAGAAAGATTTTGACTTAATCCTGATGGATGTTCAGATGCCTGAAATGGACGGACTTCAGGCCACCCGGATAATCCGCAATGAACTGCCTGAACCCAAAAATAAGATTCCCGTTATTGCTCTGACTGCAAGTGTGATCAGAAGTGACCTTGATAAATGTCGTGAGGCTGGCATGAATGATTACATCCCTAAGCCATTTAAGGTCGTACAACTGCTGACTTCCATTGCTAAAGCTGCCGGTAGAGAAATTAAGTTTAAAGCAGCTGAATCCATTAAAATAAATCCAAATCCTGATCCGCTTGAAACTGAATTGCAGGTTACCCATTTGAAATACCTCTCCTCATTTTGTAATGGTGATAAAACCAAAAT
>JADLBQ010000052.1 GCA_020847635.1 Bacteroidia bacterium | reverse complement strand
GGAAGACGGGGCTCGAACCCGCCACCCTCAGCTTGGAAGGCTGATGCTCTACCAAATGAGCTACTTCCGCAGTTTTGCAAGCTCCCCTGCTTTTATCAGAAGACCGGCTTTGCTGCTTTTAAAGAACTGTTATACAAGCTTGAACTTCAAGTGGGGCGAGATGGATTCGAACCACCGAAGTCGTAAGACAGCAGATTTACAGTCTGCCCCATTTGGCCACTCTGGTATCGCCCCTTCCAGTTATGTCAAAGACCTTTGAGCCGATGGAGGGATTCGAACCCCCGACCCACTGATTACAAATCAGTAGCTCTGGCCAACTGAGCTACATCGGCATATCTTGAATCTGCAATTCTCCTTTCAGCATTGGCCAATTACTTCCGACAACTGCTAAAATCATCCGGCTGCTGGTCATTACTCCATTAAATTCTCTCAGATTTTTATTTACATTCCGATACAAATGCAATCAGAATCGACAGAATATTAAAAACTTGTCAGTCAGAACCGCTGTTCTTCCTGCTTAATTTGCTTGTTAGTTATTGATAATCAACTTATAATGCCTATTCACCCCAAAAAAAACGGAACGCAAATTTAACAAAGAATAGCAGATCTGCAAGTACCTATAAAAAATTTTTGAACAGCTATTTCAAAAGTGATTGGACTGTTTCACTTCCTGTGCCAAAGGTTGTTTAATTCACTTTAAGACTAAGACCGGGGCAGCGTTCGAGTGCGCTTAATAATCCTTTATCAAATTTCACCCTTATTCTTCTTGCTATTCCTTCGGCTTTATATTGGAGCACCGGATCTTTGAAAGCCATCTTCAGTGGAATCCGGCCTTCATAGGCTTCAATCAGATGCTGCAATTGATTTACGGCTTGATCATCAATAAAGCTGCTATCAGCCAAAATAGTAATGCTCTTAGCCAGGTCATCACCCACTTCTGATAATAACCTCATTTCACTAACAATGAATTCAAATTTATTTTTAACTCTATAATGTTCCTGAATGGAAGCCTTCACAAAAAGAAACATATCCTGTTTAAGATATTTTTCAAATTCGATATACTTCTTTTCATTCCATACAGGGATTTCAATACTTCCGCTAGTATCTTCAATGGTAAAAAGTCCGAATCGCTTACCGCTTTTGCTGATGCGATGAACCGCCTTTGTAACAATACCGGCAAAGGAAAAGAGTCCGCGATGAATCAATGTTGACCATAGTTCCGGATTATTAAACTGGGAAATGGTAGAATTACAAAAATGCCTGATTTCATAATGAAACATGTCAAGCGGATGTCCGCTTATATAGAATCCAATAACATCCTTTTCGTAGTGCAGTTTTTCGAGTAAAGACCATTCAGGGGCATCCGGCAGGCGAGGTACTGCCAGAGGTAAATTCTCCTTAGCATCAGAATCGTCAAAAAGGGCAACTTGTCTTCTTTTTACTAAATCCTGCAGAGTGGAAGAATAGCGAATTGCCTTATCCAGGCCGGTCAGATTTTGATTATCAGATGCAAAATATTGAGCGCGGTGAATATCAGTAAAGGTATCAAATGCACCAGCTTTCACCAGGTTTTCATGGCATTTTTTGTTGACTATCCGACTATTAAGTCGTGTGAGATAGTCAAAAACAGAGATAAACGGGCCATTCGTATTGCGGTCTTCAATAATAGCAGAAGCTGCAGCCTGACCTACACCTTTAATGGCTGCCAGTCCAAACCGGATTTCCCGTTTTGGGTTCACTGAAAAATTATAAGTGCTTTCGTTCAAATCAGGTCGGAGGACCGGCAAATTCATCCTTCGGCATTCTTCAAGAAAAAATGTAATTTTATCAATTGCCTGAATATGGTTGGTTAAAACAGCAGCCATATATTCCTCAGGATAGTGAACTTTCAGATAGGCTGTCTGAAAGGCGAGAAAAGCGTAGCAGGTTGAATGAGATTTATTAAAGGCATATTGAGCAAATGCTTCCCAATCAGACCATATTTTTTGAATTTTTTCTCCCGGATACCCTTTGTCTGTTGCTCCCTTAATAAACTTGTCTTTCATCTGTGCAAGAACAGCTTTCTGCTTTTTCCCCATTGCTTTACGAAGAACATCGGCATCTCCCTTAGTAAAACCAGCAAGTCGCTGAGAGAGCAACATGACCTGTTCCTGATAAACAGTGATCCCATAGGTTTCGGCAAGAATATCTTCCGAGCCGGGCACATCATAAACAATGCCTTCTTTGCCATGCTTACGATTTATGTAAAGTTGAATTTTTTCCATTGGTCCTGGCCGGTACAGGGCATTCATGGCAATCAGATCTCCGAATTTATCAGGTTTTAATTCACGGAGATTTTTTTGCATCCCAACCGATTCAAATTGAAATATTCCATTGGTTTCTCCTCTTTGAAATAATTCCAGTGTTTTTGTATCATCCAGCGGGATGGTATCAATATCTAACCTCAAGCCGTGGTTAGATCTTATCATTTCAAGTGTATCGCGGATAATTGTTAGGGTTTTCAGACCGAGAAAATCCATTTTAATCACTCCTGCCTTTTCAATAACTTCACCTTCAAACTGAGAAATATACAGACTTGATTCCTTAGCTACAGCAATCGGGATAATATCGGTGAGGTTTTTAGGGGCTATAATAATTCCGGCAGCATGGACACCCGTATTTCTGACAGATCCCTCCAGCTTAACAGCTTGCCTCAGTACTTCAGCCTCCAACTGCTCACCCGCATACAACTGACGTAAATGTTTAACTTTAATCAGATCCTCTTCTTTCAGTTCTTCTTTTGTTTTTAATCCATCTTCACCATCAACTGGTGCTAACAAAATCCGTTTCAGACTGATACCAGGTTTCTCAGGAACCATTTTCGCAAGAGCATCCGATTTGTCAAGCGGCAGATCAAGTACACGAGCCACATCCCTTATGCTCATTTTAGCAGCCATGGTCCCATACGTAATTATCTGAGCAACCTGTTGGCTTCCATATTTCTTAACAGTATAATCAATAACCTTCTGCCTGCCTTCATCATCAAAATCGGTATCAATATCAGGTAATGACTTACGATCGGGATTCAAAAACCTTTCAAACAGCAAATCATATTTTATCGGATCAATATTTGTTATACCCAGACAGTAAGCAACGGCTGAACCAGCTGCACTGCCTCTTCCCGGCCCGACAAAAACTCCCATCTCCCTTCCTGCTCTTATAAAATCAGAAACAATCAGGAAATACCCTTCGTACCCCATGGTCTTAATCGTGAACAATTCATAATCCAGCCGTTCACGAATTGCTTCTGTCAGCATATCACCGTAGCGTTTCTGAGCACCTTCGTAAGCCAAATATTTCAAATAAGCATTCTGGTCACTAAAGCCTTTAGGTATTTGGAAATGTGGAAGCAATACTTCACGCTCCAGATTCAGGGTTTCAACTTTTGAAACAATTTCATTGGTATTATCAATAGCTTCAGGAATATCAATAAACCTGGCAGTCATTTCCTGAGTTGTTTTAAAATAAAACTGATCGTTGTAAAAGGCAAACCGCTTCCCCTTTACCTGAATATCATCATCACTGAATTCTTTAATCGAAGGGGTCTGTTTTTTTTCGCCTGTATTAATACAAAGTAAAATATCATGAGCATTGTAATCTTCCTGGTCAACATAAGGCGAGTCGTTGGTTGCAATGGTTTTTACAAGATGCTTTTTAGAAAACTCCTGCAGCACATCATTGACACGTTTTTGCTCAGGAATATCGTGGCGTTGCAACTCAATATAGTAGTCATCTCCAAACAGATTTAACCACCACAAGAATTCCTTTTCTGCCTCTTTTTGACCATCTGCTAAAATAGTTTTAGGAATAATAGCTCCCAGGCAACAGGTAGTCGCGATCAGTCCTTTATGATATTTCAGCAGCAGTTCCTTGTCAATTCGGGGATACTTGCCATAGATCCCTTCTGTGAATCCTGCTGAACACAACTTAATCAGGTTACTGTAGCCCTCTGCATTTTTAGCAAGTAATAGCTGATGAAACCGCTTGTCTTTATTTCCTTTTGTAAATGTTTGCTGATGCCTGTTTTCAACCAAATAGAACTCACAGCCAACAACAGGTTTTATTATCTCTTTACCAGCCGCTCTATTGATTTTTGCAGCTTCAGCAACAAAATTGAATACGCCAAACATATTTCCATGGTCGGTAATAGCAATAGCAGGCATCTTGTCGTTTACGGCCTTTTTAAATAATCCACTGATTGATGCTGCCCCGTCAAGCAACGAATACTGGGTATGAACATGAAGATGAGAAAATTGCATTGATAAATTTGGCAAGAGGTAACGTATTGTGTGTAAAGTTAGGTTGAACAACAACCAAAAGAGAGTATGTGAAAAACTTTTTCAAATCGGGAGAACAAAATCTGCTTTAACTCAAAGAGTTTGGATGGCTAATTGTGAAGGCTTTTCTACATTCGCTGCCATAAATAAACAGGATGAATAAAAAATTCAAAACTCTTGAAGAAAAAAGGGATCAGGCACTGCAAGGCGGAGGCACAAAACGAGTGGAATCTCAACATAAGAAAGGAAAACTAACCGCCCGTGAACGGATACACTTTCTGCTTGATGAAGATTCTTTTGAAGAAATCGGAGCATTTGTTACTCATCGGGCAAAAGATTTTGGACTTGAGAAAGAAAAGTATTTAGGTGATGGTGTTATTACCGGTTTTGGAAAAATCAATGGTAAACTGGTATATGTTTTTTCACAGGATTTCACCGTTTTTGGCGGCTCATTAAGTGAAACGCATGCTGCCAAAATCTGCAGAATAATGGATCTTGCAATGCAGAACGGAGCACCTGTCATTGGATTAAACGATTCGGGAGGAGCCAGAATTCAAGAGGGTGTGGTATCACTTGGCGGATATGCAGACATTTTTTATCGAAATACACTTGCCTCTGGAGTAGTTCCGCAAATTAGTGCAATTATGGGGCCATGTGCAGGTGGAGCTGTTTATTCGCCTGCAATCACCGATTTTATATTGATGGTGGAAAATACTTCGTACATGTTTGTAACGGGCCCTTCAGTTGTTAAAACAGTGACTCATGAAGAGGTAACAAGTGAAGAATTGGGTGGAGCATCCACCCATTCAACAAAGTCAGGAGTCACACACTTTTCATGCAGCAACGAAATTGATTGTATTCATACCATTAAACGGATACTAAGCTATATGCCATCAAATTGTGAAGAGCAGCCACCCCAAATTGATCATTACTCAGAACCTGCTGCTTCAAAACTGGATTCAATCATTCCCTCAAACCCCAATCAGCCTTATGACATTGGAGATGTAATTGAAGGAATCATTGACAGAGATTCATTTCTGGAAGTACATAAAAACTTTGCAGAAAATATTAAAATCGGATTTGCCCGGCTGGCAGGCAGAAGCCTGGGGATTATAGCAAACCAGCCGGCCCATCTGGCAGGTGTTCTTGATATAAATGCTTCTGTCAAAGCTGCACGGTTTGTCCGTTTTTGCGATAGTTTCAATATTCCACTTCTTGTATTTGAAGATGTGCCAGGCTTCTTACCGGGTACCGATCAGGAATGGAACGGAATTATTACAAACGGAGCAAAACTGCTGTTTGCATTTAGTGAAGCAACTGTCCCGCGCATTACTGTAATAACCCGGAAAGCTTACGGAGGTGCTTACGATGTGATGAATTCCAAACATATCGGAGCGGATATGAATTATGCCTGGCCAACTGCTGAAATTGCAGTTATGGGTGCCAAGGGGGCTGCTGAAATTATTTTCAAAAAGGAAATTGCAGAATCAAAAGACCCAGAAGCTAAACTGAAAGAGAAAGAAAAAGAATACACTGAGCTTTTTGCAAATCCTTATAAGGCAGCTGAGCGGGGATATATTGATGAAGTTATATTTCCTTCGGAAACACGTGACAAACTGATAAAAGCTTTTGCTATGCTCCATAACAAAGTAGCCAAACTGCCAAAAAAGAAGCATAATAATATTCCGTTATAAAATTTTTTGTTTTTATATCCAAATAATATTGGAACTAAATCCTGCTGCTTACTCCATAGCAGGGCCGGTAAGTATGAATTCAACTGCAACGGGCCATGGCAGGTGACTACTTACTTATTGCCTCATTTGACTTACTGCAAGCAACCATAATCCTTAGAAAAGGACTTGGAGCAGAATCATAATAAAACCTGCAATTCCCATATTTGCCTGAAATTTAAATATTATGGAAGAACTTGGAATAGGCTCCAGAATCCGTCATCCTGAATTCGGTCTTGGAGTTGTCATCAATGTGAAGCCAAAAACCTACTCAATAGTTTTTATTGAACGCGGACGAATTGAAGTTTCGAAATCATACAATGCCCTCGAAGTTATTGACCCGGCTGAACCCGATACCGACCTGGTCAGCCTGTCCCAGGTTGAAACCATTCTCAGCAATATTATCAAACGTTATTCAGATATTCAACAGACTGTACCGATGGGTCAGAAATGGACTGGTGGCAAACTTGTTCTATACCCGGGTAAGGAAAATCTCCAGCCTAAGGAGATTCCGATTGATAGCTTTTTTAATAAACTAATCATGCTTCGAGACCGGCTTCGGGTACTGGAGCAGCGTATTAATTCAAATGACAAATTAACTGATGAAGAAAAAATAAATCTTCAACAATACATCACCAGAATTTACGGAAGCCTTACAACATTTAATGTTTTATTCCGAGATAATGAAGATTATTTTATAGGTGAAAAAGGGAAAAATTAACTTCTGTTTTTTCTTAGCCAGTTCTGTACCGCTTTTTCAATCCGCTCAACCGGATCAGCTGACCTGTCGGGAGTAAATTTCTGCCCGGTAACTTTTTCAAATAATTCAATATATCGCTCAGACACCATGGCTATCATGTCATCCTCCATATCAGGTACTGTTTGACCGGCTTGTCCGGTAAAATTATTTTCAATCAGCCACTGTCGCAGAAATTCTTTTGATAGCTGTTTCTGTGGCTCTCCTGACTTTTGTCTTGTTTCATAGCCATCCTGGTAAAAGTAACGGGATGAATCTGGAGTATGTATCTCATCAATCAGTACAATATTCCCGTTCTTATCTTTTCCAAATTCATATTTTGTATCAACCAGAATTAATCCTTGTAGGGAAGCTAACTCAGTTCCCCTCTTGAACAGGGAATAGGTATATTCTTCGAGTAAATCATAATCTTTCTTACTCACTATTCCCTGTTTAATAAGCTCTTCCTTTGAGATATCCTCATCATGACCTGCAGTTGCTTTAGTAGTGGGGGTAATTATTGGCTGAGGTAATCGTCCGCTTTCCTTTAGACCTTCCGGAAGTTTTACACCACAAAGTTCTCTGTTTCCGGCCTTGTAAACCCTCCATGCATGGCCACTGAGATATCCTCGAATTACCATTTCAACTTTAAAAGGTGTACACTTTTTACCAATGGTCACATTCGGGTCAGGAACAGCAACAATCCAGTTTGGCACCAGGTCACTTGTTGCTTCCATAAAATACGCAGCAATCTGGTTAAGTACCTGCCCTTTATAAGGTATCGGACGAGGCAGAATAACATCAAAAGCCGAAATCCGATCGGTAACTATGATCACCAGCAAATCATCACCAATGTGATACACATCACGAACCTTACCATGGTATAATTTGGTTTGATCCTGAAATTGAAAGTTGGTTTTAGAAATAGCAGACATGTGGGCGAAAGTAAACCAAACACCCATTTATTTAATCAGAGGATTAATCGAATACTCCAATTAAGTTTTACTCTTCCCAGTCAGCAATAAATATATTTGTATCATGGGTTCCGTTGTTATTACGGTTCGATGACCAGATAAATTTCTTACCATTATATGAAAACATTGGGAAGGAATCAAAGGTCTTATCAAATGTAATCTGCCTTAATCCGCTGCCATCAAGATTAATCATAAAAATGTTGAATTGAAATCCCTTTGTTTTATGATTACTTGAGAATACAATCCGCTTTCCGTCCGGAGTAAAATAAGGTGCCCAGTTGGCTCCGCCTAGGTTGGTTACCTGTCTCAAGTTAGTGCCATCATTGTTGCAAACAAATATTTCCATTCGTGTCGGCATAACCAGATTTTCAGCAAGCAACTCTTTGTACTCTTTAATTTCTTCATCTGTCTTTGGACGGGAAGCACGGAAGACCAGCATCTTTCCATCAGGAGAAAAGAATGCTCCGCCATCGTAACCAAGCTGATTTGTTATCTGTTTTACAGCTGAACCATCAAGATTCATTGTATAAAGTTCGAGGTCGCCAGAGCGGTCACTTGTAAAAACAATTTTATCTCCAACTGGTGAAACAGTAGCTTCAGCATCATAGCCTGAATGGTTTGTCAGCTGGTTGATAATTTTCACATCAAGATCAGCAACAAAAATATCGTATGATTGATAAATTGGCCATACATATTTTTTATCGGCTCTGCGTGGAGGAACCGGAGGACAAGCAGCCTCCGCCATATGGGTTGAAGCATATAAAATACTCTTGTTCCCAGGCATAAAAAAGGAACATGTGGTTCTACCTTCTCCGGTACTGATTCTCTTAGGCATTTTTACAGACAAATCAGCACGCTCCAAATCGGTCATAAAAATCTGATCACATGCATTTCCCCATTCCTTATAATTAGACTGAAAAACAATTTTCCTATTATCAAAGCTGAAATAGGCTTCGGCATTATCTCCTCCAAAAGTAAGTTGCTTAATATTTTTCAAATGAACCTCTTCAGGATAATGAATAACCGTACTGCTTTCGTCTTGCTGACTAATTGCTTGATTGGCAGTGAATAACAAAAGAAATGGGATCAGAATTAAAAATTTCATAATCTGTAAATTCATAATTTGCGTGCGAATCTATTCCTTTTAATTCTTCAAGTGTGTCAGTTTAGCGTAAAAGAATTTAACCTAAACATGAAAGGAAATTCAAATCTTCATCAAACAATTATAATTTCTCCCGTATAATTGAACTGTAATTCATTTAAAGCAATACAATAAATAAAAAAACCAGCCGTTAAAAAAACCGGAGAGAACCAATAAAAAAAGGAGGAACACAGCAAATAGACTTCTACTCGATTTTAACAAGTAACAATTTACAAAACTCAGAAGTCTATGGCTGTAAATCATTTAAGTGATGATATACTCATCACAAATTACCTTGCCGGTGATGAAAACGGGATCAAGCATTTGTTTCTAAGATACGAGAGGAGACTTTTTACGTCTATCTTAATCTTAGTCAGGCAAAGGGATCTGGCCGAAGATCTTTTACAGGATACCTTTATCAGAATTATAAACACCTTCAGGCAAGGTAATTATAAACATGAAGGAAAATTTCTTGGCTGGGCCTTAAGAATTTCACACAACCTCGTTATTGATCATTTCCGAAAGAATAACCGGATGAAAATGATTCATGATACGGATGAATACCAATTAACAGAGAACCTGAAATTGACAGATGATGGAATCGAAAAGGATATCATCCGGAAACAGACCCATCACAATCTAAAATTACTGATTGAAATGCTTCCATACGAGCAACGTGAAGTTTTGATTATGCGTCACTACGGAGAACTCAGTTTTAAGGAAATAGCCGAAATAACCAAAGCCAGTATCAATACCTGTCTCGGAAGAATGCGTTATGCATTAATTAACCTGAGAAAACTGGCTGTTGAGCACAATGTTCAGCTTACAAATGATTAAACAGTTTAGAAGAAGCAAAAGACATTCTCCGAAATGACTTTTTGCCTTTATGTTCTTTGCATTATCAGGAATAAGGATTAACCGGGTGGCTCGACTGATATTTGCCATAAGCAGGGCATTTTTCTTTTGGTTTGCAGGAAGCAATAAAGCCAATTACAATTACGACAATAAGAACGGAAATTAATCTTTTCATCAGGGGGATTTTTTTAATCTTTGTGCTGCAAATAAACGAATTGAACTGAAATCAGGTTACAAAATTAGATTCTTTTATTTCAACTTTCAAACAACAAAATTGTTAATATTAAATTGTAAACTGACACTTTCTGTTCATGCCTCATGAAGTTAACGAGAAAGTAAAGCCTGAAATTGAGCATTCATGGCTTGAAATGATGAAACAAGAATTTGAGAGCGATTACTTCTTTCAAATTAAAACATTTTTGAAAAATGAGATTCATTCAGGAAAGACTATTTACCCACCCGGTAAGCTCATTTTTAATGCTTTCAACTGCACCCCGTTTAACCAGGTAACAGCAGTAATTGTAGGTCAGGATCCATATCACGGTCAGGGTCAGGCAAATGGTTTATGTTTTTCTGTAAACCCTGGTATTGTTCCTCCTCCCTCCTTATTGAATATTTTTAAAGAACTGAAATCCGATTTAGCCATTACCCCGCCTGAGCATGGAGATCTAACAGGCTGGGCTGAACAGGGGGTGCTGCTTCTTAATGCATCGCTTACAGTTCAGGCAGGTTTTCCAAATTCACATTCAAAAATTGGCTGGCATCAATTTACGGATGCAGTAATCCATAAACTTTCATCTGAGAAAGAAAACATTGTCTTTCTGCTTTGGGGAAAGTTTGCGCAATCAAAAAAGACTTTAATTGATAATCACAGACATCTGATACTGGAAGCAGCTCATCCTTCACCTTACTCTGCATCTGCCGGTTTTTTTGGTTGCCGGCATTTTTCAAAAGTAAATGAATATCTTAAAAACAAAGGGATTAAGGAAATAGACTGGCACTTGTAAAGATTCCAGTTTGAATTTCTCATGTTAATCACATCATAAAAATTGAATTGTTTACTTTGCTAATTGAAAATTAACCTTTCTTTTGCAATAAAAATGATAACCGCGACAATCTTCGATAAAACAGCAAACTATGTCTTGATGCATATCAATTGATATTAAACACTAAATTGAAGTTGTTCATTTAATTCTTAATGACGTTGTTGGCTGGATTCAACATTACCTATGAACAAAAGCAATAAACGGCTGCTTTATGTAATAACCGGAGGATCAAGTGGAATCGGGCTGGCAATAGCCAGAAAGGCAGCGGCAGCAGGAATCAATGTATGGATTGTTGCAAGAGATGATGCAAAGCTTAAGACAGCGGTTGATAGTATTAAAATGGCAGGTTCCGAAAGTGAAGCAAATCATGGGTATATTGCGGCAGATCTAACTGATTATCAATCAGCAAAAAAAATGGCTTTACAGATTCTTGAAAAAGCAGGCGTACCGGATGTGCTTATTAATTCGGCAGGGGCAGCTCATCCCGGCTACATTGAAACCCTCGAAATAAAAATATTTCACTGGATGATGGAGGCTAATTATTTTACAACCGTGAATTCGGTTAAAGCCTTTTTACCTTCCATGATTGCAAGGAAGCGTGGCCACATTGTAAATGTTTCATCTGTAGCCGGATTTCTTGGTGTGTTTGGATATACTGCCTATTCTGCTTCAAAATTTGCAATAACAGGGTTTTCAAAAGTTTTGAAATCTGAAATGAAACGTTTTGGAATAACTGTTTCCGTAGTTTATCCTCCTGATACCAATACTCCTCAGCTTGAATATGAGAATCAATTTAAGCCTAAAGAGACCAAAGCCATTGCAGGAACAGCAAAAGCTGCTTCACCTGAAAAAGTTGCAGCTGCTGTTCTTCGAAAAATCAGAAAAAAGAAATTCAATATTCATCCAACTTCAGATGTAGCCTTCTTTTATATCATTCAAAAATTATTGCCTGACAAATTTATTTTCTGGATTTTAGATCAACTTTCCAAGACAAAGAATTAAAATTAATACTCATGGATATCTTCCATAAATGTGAAACATATACTACTGCCCGCGAGGTAATGAAAACCGGGTGGTATCCTTATTTCATTCCGTTTCAGGAAAACGATGAAAACATAACCAATGATGGGCAGAAAAACCTGATCATGTTCGGTTCAAACAATTATCTGGGCTTAACAACACATCCCGAAGTAAAAGAAGCAGCAATTGAGGCAATCCGGCATTTCGGAACAAGTTGTACCGGATCACGCTTTCTGAACGGAACACTCAAACTTCACGAAGAACTGGAACATGAACTCGCCAAATGGCTGGACAGAGATGCCGCACTGGTCTTTTCAACCGGAATGCAAACTAACCTGGGTGTGATAAGTTCAATCTGTGAAAGAAATGATGTTATCGTTATTGATAAGCACGCTCATGCCAGCCTCATTGACGGTTCGCTGCTTTCAAGAGGCAGTATTAAAAGATTCCGCCACAATGATCTTGCCGATCTGGAAAGAGTACTATCGGGGATCTCACCAGTCAGTGGAAAATTAATTGTAATTGACGGAGTTTACAGTATGGAAGGGGATATTGCTCCCCTTCCTGAAATTATGAAGATAGCAAACAAATGGAAAGCACGGGTTTTAGTTGATGACGCACATTCTACTGGTGTACTTGGAAACGGAAAAGGAACAGAAGCTCACTTCCACAACTGTAAGGCAGATATCATTACTTCAACATTCAGCAAGTCCTTTTCTTCACTCGGTGGATTTATTGCCGGAAGTGAAGATGTTGTTCACTATATCAAACACAATGCACGATCAATGATATTCAGTGCCAGCCTGGCTCCTCCGAATGTGGCTTCTGCTCTTCAGGCTTTAAAGATTATGCAACGTGAACCGGAGCGAATTCACCGGGTTAACCAGATTGCAGAACGGGTTCGGAAAGCATTGAAAGAAATGGGATTTAATACAGGCTATTCAGAAACACCCATTATTCCAATTTATACACTGGACAATGAAACAACACTTAAGGCCTGGCGATTTCTGTATGATGAAGGTATTTTTGTAAATGCTGTTTTATCTCCGGCTGTTCCCGAAGGTCTGCAGTTACTGCGAACCAGCTATATGGCAACACATACCGATTCTCAAATTGATTTTGCACTTGATTTATTTAACAAACTGGGAAAGAAATTTAATTTAATTAAAGACCGGCATCCCGAGTCAGTCAGGGTACGTCCTTAAATAAAAGCCGGGTTATTTTATCTTTAAAGTTAACAGCCTTTTCTCTCCAATATATCCTTCAAGATAATCATTCCGTTTAACCGGTCTGACTCCAGCGGGTGTTCCTGTGAAAATCAGATCTCCGGTTTTTAATGTGAAATAAACCGAGACATAAGAAATAATTTTTGAAAAGGAGTAAATCATCTGGCTGCTGTTACCATTCTGTCGTAACTCCCCGTTCACCAGCAGGGAAAACTTAATATGCTCTTCTTCCTGTTTGCTCAATGGAATAAATTCACCAATGGCAGCTGAACCATCAAAAGCCTTGGCAATTTCCCAGGGTAACCCCCCTTCCTTTTGTTGATTCTGAATATCACGAGCTGTAAAATCAATGCCAACTGTTATTGCATCAAAATATTTATGGGCAAAGCGTTCTTCAATTCGTTTCCCGTTTTTGCAAATTCGAATGACCAGTTCAATTTCATGATGAATCTCCTGAGAAAAATCAGGTAAGAAAAACGGAAGCCGCCCTATTATTAAGGAAGTTTCCGGTTTTAAAAAAATAATCGGATTGCCAGTGATCTGATTCTTTAACTCCTGAATATGTTCAGTGAAATTCCGTCCAATACAGATTATTTTCATGATTTCACTTCAAAATTAAGATCACTGAATTTCTTTTTGTTTCTTAAATAATAATTCCAAACGACTGAACCCTTAAAGACGGTTGTTGGTTTAGTGAACGGCAACTCTGAACGGTATTGATTCCTCCTTCCCCCGGTCATTAAGACCCTAGTAAAAAAATAGAAATGTGCCTTTAAGACAGCAAGAGCATCTCTGGCATCACCTTCCACCAGAAATTTAATTGCTGCAGTAAGATCAAGACATAATCTGAATATTAATACCGGAATTAATTTATCCGGAGGTAAATTATTATGAAGCATCATCATGTTATTCCTGAAATTGAAATAGGTTTTCCGTGGATTCTTCATTGGAAGTGTACCGCCTCCAACATGAAAAACTACTGACTCCGGAATACAAAAAAGCGTGTAACCCGCCCGCTGAATACGCCAGCACAAATCAATTTCCTCCATATGAGCAAAAAACCGGTCATCAAAACCATTTAGTTTTCTAAAAACATCTCTTCTGATCATTAAGCAGGCACCCGTTGCCCAGAAAATTTTTTGATTTGAATTATACTGGCTGTTATCTGCTTCAAGCGTATTCAGAATCCGTCCTCTGCAAAAAGGATAACCTAGCTGATCAATATATCCACCTGAAGCACCAGCATGTTCAAATAGGTGCCTGTCATAATAAGATCTGACCTTGGGCTGACAGGCTGCTACCTGTGGGTTAGAATCCAGAAAAGAAATTAAAGGTTTAAGCCATCCGCTGGTGACTTCCACATCAGAGTTGAGCAAAACAAAATACTCCGCTTCTACAGATTTTAAACATGCATTATAGCCACCAGCAAAACCATAATTACGATTCAGCTTAATTAACCTGATACCGGGAAACTGCTGACTCAAAAACTGAAGCGAATCATCTGTTGAGGCATTATCTGCAACAATAACGTCAGCTTCTGTTGAGCATTGAACTACTTGGCTAAGAAATTTTTCAAGTAATTTCTTACCGTTCCAATTCAGAATTACAACAGCCACCTTTTTCATTTAACAGACACTGCAAGGTTAATGGTTTGAATCAAATACTAAAATAAAAATCACTAACCGAACTGCTTATTAATTCTGAGAAGTTATCGGATACTCCTCGCATACTCCTACCTGCAAAGTTGCCAGTTTATCTGCTTAACTAATCCCGGGCCTTCATAAATAAACCCGGTGAACAACTGAAGTAAGTCTGCTCCGCTATTTATTTTTTCAACAGCATCAATTGGATCATGAATACCTCCTGAAGCAATCAGAGCAAATTTTTTTGTTCTTTGTTTTGCAAGATAAGCTAACACAGCTGTGCTTTGTGCTTTCAATGGTTTACCGCTTAGTCCGCCAACCTGGCTGGTTAGCCTGGCAGATGATTTTAACCCTGTCCGGCTAATGGTTGTATTAGTAGCAATAATCCCATCTGTATTAGTCTGTTCAACTATACCGATGATCTGATCTAACTGGGATTGAGTTAGATCTGGAGAAATTTTTAAAAAAATTGGTTTCATTTGGTTCTTCTCCCGGCTTTTATGTTTAAGTGCTGAAAGTATAGTCTTCAGTGATTCTGCTTCCTGCAATTCCCTAAGTCCGGGAGTATTTGGAGAGCTGACATTTACCACAAAATAATCAACCACATCATACAGTTTATTAAAACAAATCAGATAATCAGTTACTGCATGCTCATTGGGAGTATCTTTATTCTTGCCAATATTGCCACCCACAATAATTTTTGATTTACGTTGAGCAAGGCGTTGGGCAATTACATCAGCTCCATCATTATTAAATCCCATTCTGTTAATAATAGCCTTATCTTCCAGCAACCTGAATAACCTTGGTTTTGGATTACCCGGTTGAGGTCTGGGCGTTACAGTACCAATTTCAATAAAACCAAAACCAAAAACCTCCCATTCATCAATTAACCGCGCATTTTTGTCAAAACCAGCTGCCAGCCCAACCGGATTCGGAAAGTTAATTCCACAAACAGACCTTTTTAATTTTCCTGATTTAACTGTATTACAATACTTAAGTACAGGCTTAACAAAAGGAAACGAGAGTGCTATTTTTAAGCACTTGAATGTCAGCTGATGAGCCTTTTCGGCCTTTAGCAGAAAAAGTAGAGAACGAGAAAGATGATACAGCACTTGGCAAAAGTAATGAGAATGTCTTAGAAAATTTATTTTAGGCTAATCTAAATTTAATATACCTTTGTACAAAGTTATTTTTATGCCTTCACTAACAGTTGAAAACTACCTGAAAGCTATTTATCATTTACTGGAATCTGAACCTGAGGGTGTTTCAACCAATTCCCTAGCCGCTACATTAAAAATCAAACCAGCAACGGTTACAGATATGATCGGTAAACTGGCAAGCGCCAGGTTTGTCAAGTATGAGAAATATTATGGTGCAACATTGACTGATAAGGGTAAGCGGACAGCCCTTGCAATAATCCGTAAACACCGGCTATGGGAAGTCTTCCTGTCAGAAAAGCTTAAATTTTCATGGGATGAAGTTCATGAAATTGCGGAACAACTTGAGCACATTGACTCAATTGAATTAACAGACAGGCTTGACATGTTCCTTGGTTATCCGAAAACGGATCCTCATGGTGATCCGATTCCTGATAAGAACGGAAAGATCACAGTTCCGGAACTTATTCCATTATCATTTGCAAAGGAAGGTGCTGAAGGCATGATCAGCGGGGTTACCGAACATTCACCGGCTTTTCTTCAATACCTAGAAAAAAATAACCTGACTCTTGGAACGGAAGTAATGCTTTTAGAGTACTATGAATATGATCTTTCAGCAGATATCAGAATTAATAAAAAGAGACAGGTCCATCTGAGTCATGAAGTCATCAAACATATCCTGATTAAATTGCATGACAAACACTAACCAGTCTCGTCCTTCACTTTCAGAAGTGCATGAGTCTGTTGACACAAATAAAAAATCAACAGGACGAAAACTTCTTGCCTTTTTAGGACCGGCTTATTTAGTCAGTGTCGGCTACATGGATCCCGGAAACTGGGCAACAGACATTGCCGGAGGCAGCCGTTATGGCTATACCCTTATCTGGGTTTTATTAATGAGCAACCTGATTGCCTTACTGCTTCAGAGTTTGAGTGCCCGGCTAGGGATTGTCAGAAAACTTGATTTGGCTCAGGCATCACGTGAGTTATACCCTGCTCCGGTCAATTATTTTTTGTGGTTTCTGGCTGAAATTGCAATTGCAGCAACTGATCTGGCCGAAGTTTTAGGTATGGCAATTGGGCTTGAATTACTTTTTGATATTCCATTGGTATGGGGTATTTCTGTCACCATACTCGACACGTTTATTGTCTTACTTCTGCTCAATCTTGGGATGAGGGCAATGGAATCTTTTATAATTTCCTTAGTTGCTATTATCGGGATATGTTTTTTATTGGAGGTGTTCCTGTCAAAACCCGAAATTACCGAAGTTGCCACCGGGTTCATTCCATCCATTCCGGACAGTACCGCACTATATATTGCTATTGGTATTATCGGAGCTACGGTTATGCCTCATAATTTATACCTGCACTCTTCACTTGTTCAAACACGCAGGTTTAAACGAACAATACCAGAATTAAAAAAGGCAATAAAGTTTAACATTATAGATTCTGCCATTGCCCTGAATATGGCATTTTTTGTAAACTCTGCAATCTTGATTCTTGCAGCTTCTACTTTTTTTAAAAGTGGCCTGTTTGAAGTTGCTGAAATTCAGGATGCCTATAAATTGCTTGAACCCTTATTAGGAACTCATTGGGCACCTCTTCTTTTTGCAGTTGCATTGATTGCAGCCGGACAGAGTTCGACTGTTACCGGAACCCTGGCAGGTCAAATTGTTATGGAAGGTTATCTGAATTTCAGGCTGGCACCCTGGCTTCGAAGGTTGGTAACTCGAATTGTTGCAATCGTTCCGGCACTTATTACCGTAATTATTTTTGGAGAGAGGAGTTCAGGTGATTTATTGATTTTAAGCCAGGTTATCCTAAGTCTTCAATTAGGTTTTGCTATTATCCCACTCATTCATTTTGTCAGTGATAAGAAGACTATGGGTAGATTTGCTATCGGCCCACTAACTAAGATTGCAGGGTGGCTCTCGGCTCTTATCATAGTAGCCCTAAATGCCAGGCTGGTAATTGATTCTTTTGGTGACTGGATGGATGGACCCTATGCCACTTTACTCGAATTTACAGTCTTTCCGTTTATTGTTTTGTCATGTATAGTTCTAATTTACATCTCAGTGCAACCCTTACTAAAACAAAATGGAAAAACTGTCAGTAAGGTTCCACATGGATCGTATGATATGCTGACTATACAATCGCCATCACCTTACAAACGGATTGCTGTACCACTTGACTTCAGTAGAAGTGATCATAAAACACTAAACCATGCATTAAAGCAAGGTGGAAAAGATGCTCTTTATTTATTGATTCATGTAACAGAATCTCCGATAACTTTTTTATTCGGAAAAGAAACACGTGATTTTGAAACTGAATCAGATAAAACCAATCTCCAAAAATACGGTCATCAACTTTCAGCAGCAGGATACCGGGTTGAAACCAAAATCGGGTATGGGAAACCCCGAAACCAGATTCCAAAACTTTGCAAAGATTTCAATGCTGACCTGATTGTTATGGGAGCTCATGGTCATAAAACCATTAAGGATATTCTATTTGGTTCTACTGTAAACTCCGTTCGTCATTATGTAGATATTCCGGTGTTAATTGTTCAATAACTCTTTTTGAATCAACACAGAATCTTACTTAACCACAAACCACTCGTTTAAAAGCTCAGGTTTATTGTAAGGTAACACGTCTCCAGATTTAAAAAGAGATACTGATTTACCGGCATACAAAGCAATTGCATGACCTGCAGCCGTATCCCACTCCATGGTTGGCGCCAGTCGCGGATAGACATCTGCGCTCCCCTCAGCAACCAGACACAATTTAAGTGAACTTCCTGATGAGATAAATTCAACCTGACCATGCTCAGAACGTAATTTTTCAACGAAGCTCTCTGTTTCGGGTGACAGATGAGACCTGCTGGCCACAACCGTGTAGGGTCTTACCGATATTTCTAACGTAAGTTTAAAT
>JADLBQ010000051.1 GCA_020847635.1 Bacteroidia bacterium | reverse complement strand
AGATAAACCCAGTTGGTTATATAATCCCTTGAAGTTAACGTGATGATATGCAATTGATGCAAAGCTTCAAGAGAAGGGCTTACTACCGAACTGATGTATTCATTTCGATCACGATTTGTAATAGCAACCCATGAACTCACCACTGCATTTATAACTGAAATAGTAATGATAACGAAGAAAATAATATAAATTTTTCGGTCTAGTCCAAATCTCTTTTTTATTTTTGTTTTCATAATTTTTTACAAGTGAATAAATTTTCAGAGTGTACTTCTGCCGAGATGCAGCAGTTCATTGGTTACTTTAATCCTGTTGCGTTTTAGTATCGAATCATTTATTTCAAATGAAACCCTATTGTTTTGTTCAATCAGACTAATAGCCGCTCCTTTTTGAGTCATGCCCTTTCCTTCCGTTACAATCAGCACATGCCCGGACTGAAAATAGCGGACAAATTCTTTTATCCGGTAATTATGAATTTCTGGAATAAAGATCAACCGGCAGTTTTCAGCCTGCTCAGGAGTGTGCACACTTATAACTTCAAATCTGTGATGGTTATTTGTCTTATTTAACAGGACCTGTTTCAGGCTAGTTTCCATCAACTCATCATCCACCACTCCTATATTAAATGAAATGCCGGAATTGTCCGGCCAGCGTAAATGCCTGGTAAAGTTGTAAATAAAGAAGGCTTTCAATCGGGTATTTCCTGGCTGAATGTGTATAAATCCCGACAATAGGGTGGATGCTGCCATCCCTATTACAGTAGTTGACAAGATTATTTTTCTTAATCTCTTGATGGATATCATTGATTTGGATTGTTCATCAATTCAGAAAACACATGACAATAAAACCTGCGGACTAATCCGAATATCTTCCAGCATGGATTGCAGTTTGGCTGATTCGTACGTAAATTTTCTGTTTTTGTTTGTTTTTTAGTTAGGATAAACCACCAGTTCAGTCATGTTGCTATTTTTGATGGCTAATCAGAGTAATGAAATGGACTATTAAAGAAAGTCAGCAGGAAGAAATGCTTGTTAAAAGGTTGTCAACAGAACTGAATTTAAGTACTCTGATTGCAGGCCTGTTAGTCAAGCGTGGAATACGGACATTTGACGAGGCTAAGACTTTTTTCAGGCCCCAGATCAATATGCTTCATGATCCATTTCTGATGAAAGACATGGACAAGGCAGTCAACAGGTTGAATTCGGCTATAGTAAAGAATGAAGGTATTCTGATTTATGGTGATTATGATGTTGATGGCACAACAGCAGTTTCACTGGTTTATATGTTTCTTCGTAATCATTACCGGAAGCTGGGCTTCTACATACCCGACCGCTATACAGAAGGATACGGGATTTCTTATAAAGGGATTGATTATGCAGCTCAACATGGCTTCTCGCTGATTATTGCTTTAGACTGCGGAATTAAAGCCTATGATAAAGTGTATTATGCCAAAGAGAAAGGCATAGATTTTATAATTTGTGATCACCACCGGCCAGACAAAAAAATACCTGATGCAGTGGCTGTCTTAGATCCGAAAAGGGAAGATTGCAGCTATCCTTATGATGAGTTGCCCGGTTGTGCAATTGGATTTAAATTTATGCAGGCATTCTCTGTAAAAAATAATTATGATTCTGTAGACCTTTACTCATATCTTGATCTGGTTGCAATTTCAATTGCTGCTGATATTGTTCCTATAACCGGTGAAAACCGGATTTTAACTTATTATGGCTTAAAACAGTTAAATACACAGGCCCGTCCGGGTATTCAGGCCATTCTTGAAATCAGCAGGTTTAACAGGCAGTTAAGTGTAAACGATATTGTGTTTATGATTGCTCCTCGCATCAATGCTGCCGGAAGAATGAGAAGTGGGAATGAAGCAGTACAATTACTTATTTCTTCAACTGAGGAAGAGGCAAGACAATTCAGTGACAATCTGGAAACCCACAACCGGGATCGGAAAGATCTGGATAAAACCATTACTGATCAGGCGGTTGAAATGGTTACAGCAAGTACCGACTTCCTGTCGCGCAAATCAACGGTCATTTATTGTCCCGACTGGCATAAAGGTGTTATTGGTATTGTAGCTTCACGACTTATTGATAAGTATTTTTACCGGCCTACCATTGTTTTGACAAACTCAAACGGCAAGGTTGCAGGTTCAGCCCGGTCAGTTAAAGATTTTGATGTTTACAGTGCAATTGAAAAATGCAGTTATCTGCTTGATCAGTTTGGCGGCCACATGTATGCTGCCGGACTGACACTAAGTCCTGAAAATGTAGAAGCATTCATCGAAAAGTTTGAAGAAGCAGTAGCTGCTTCCATTGAACCGTATATGCTGGAGCGGGAAATAGAAATTGATGCAGAAATAAGGCTACAGGAAATAAATGCCAAAAGTATAAGGATAATGAAACAATTCGAACCGTTTGGACCAGGAAACCCGGCCCCAATGTTTGCATCCCATGATGTCTTTCTTCCCGATAATCAACGTTCAAGAATTGTTGGAAACAACCACCTGAGATTTACAGTTTTACAAAAAGGAACAAAAAAGGAGATCGGAGCAATTGCTTTTGGCTTTGGCGATAACTATTCTAAGATTGCTGACGGGAAGCCATTCAGCATCTGTTATCATATTGAAGAAAATGATTTTAATAATCAGAAATCCATTCAGCTGAATGTAAAAGATATGATCTGTTCGACATGAGTGCTCCCGAAGTTCTTGAATGGGTTGGATTTATTTTTGGCATTAGCGGAGTATGGCTTACCATTCGAAAGAATATCTGGTGTTTCCCGGTTGGAATGATTAATGTTCTCATTACTGCTTACCTGGTTTTTGATAAGAATCTGTTTGCTGATGTTATTCAGCAGATTGTTTATTTTTTCCTGCTGGCAGCCGGTTGGTATATGTGGTCAAGAAAAGGAAATAATGAAGTGGTTATCCGGGTAAGTACCTTAAAGACAAAAGACTATTATTTCCTGATCCTGCTATTTATTAGCGGCTCGATGATGATGGGATGGTTTTTTAAGAATTACAGCACTGCTTCCTTACCTTATGCAGATTCAACAGCTACAGTTATATGTTTTATTGCTCAATGGCTGATAGCAAGAAAGAAAATTGAAAACTGGATTTTATGGATGATTGCCAATCCATCCTATATTATAATCTACTTGATCAAGGGGCTCCCGCTCTACGCAATCCTTAGTTTTATTTATTTTATCATGGCAATCATCGGATACCGGCAGTGGTTCACGGCTTATAGAAATCAGTAAAATGAGTCATATTAAAATTATTCCGGTTCTGGGGCCCGAATCATCAGGGAAAACAGAATTAAGTATAGCTTTGGCAAAGCATTATCACACCTGTTGGGTTCCTGAATATGCGCGTGAATACCTGCCGGTCCTTCAGCGTAATTATTCAGCTGATGATTTATTGTTAATAGCAGGGAAGCAGCGAAGTATGGAAATTGAATGTGCCGGGCAGGCAAATAAGATTTTATTTTGTGATACCGAACTGATTAATATCCGGCAATGGTGCATTCATAAGTTTGGATTCAGTCATCCCTGGATTGATTCTGAAATTAAGAAAAAACCGTATGCATTCTATCTCTTGACTGCACCCGATCTTCCATGGGTACCCGACCCTCTCCGGGAAAACCCGGGTAAAGGAGAATACTTTTTTGAATGTTATAGAAAAGAAATCGAATATTTCGGATTCCCTTATGCCATAATAGACGGAGTTAACCAAAACAGATTGGAGAATGCCATTAAGGCGGTCAATCAATTCCTGGATCACGAATAGATAATAAAAGATTCAGCCGGGTATGTTATAATATCTTATTTTTGCCACTGCACACGGGGTGGTACACCAAGATGTACCTGAGATTATACCCGCAAACCTGATCAGGATAATGCCTGCGTAGGGATCGGATGCTTCTCTCTTACTTCCCGCACCGCTCCGTTGCAATAACAAAGAAAAAAGTAATTGCAATGAAAAAACTCATTTTAATATTTCTGTTTATTTCACATATCGCTTCTGCTCAGCTAATTACAGGAATGGTAGTTGACAGCATCACTGGCAGACCGGTTGCAAATGCAGCAGTCACTGTTGAAAATACTTTTACCGGAACCTGGACCAGTCATGAAGGAAATTTCTCACTCAGAATCCCCGCTGATGAGGTCCATATTAAAGTGTCACATCTCGGCTACAAAACCAATCTCTTCAAGACCGAAAAAGGAAAATTGAACTACAAAGCCCTACTTGCTCCGTTGGCTTACCCTGCTGATGAAGTTGTTGTAACGTCTACCCGGGCAGGTGAAAAGACAGGAATGCCTTATTCGGAAATTGACAGAAAAGACATAGAAAAAAATAATTTTGGAAAGGAACTACCTTATTTGCTTGAATCAACACCTTCGGTAGTAGTAACATCTGATGCGGGTAACGGGGTCGGGTACACAGGTGTATGGATTCGAGGTAGCGATCCGACACGAACCAATGTTACCATCAATGGAATTCCGGTAAACGATGCTGAAACCCAGCTCGTCTTTTGGGTGGATCTGCCTGATTTAGCTTCTTCAGCAGACAATATTCAGATTCAGCGTGGTGCTGGAACCTCAACCAATGGTGCAGGAGCATTCGGAGCCAGTATTAATATTCAGACCAATAAACGATTAGAGAAACCTTATACCACTTTTCATTCTTCCTATGGATCATTTGCCACCCGAAAAAATACGCTTAGCTTCGGAACAGGCCTGATTAAGGGCAGCTTTGCCCTTGATGCCAGGCTTACGGGTATCACCTCAGATGGTTATATTGACAGGGCGTCTTCAAATCTGAAATCAATTTTTATTTCTCAGGCTTATTATGGAAAAAAAACTTCTGTCCGATTAAATATTTTTTCAGGCAAAGAGATTACCTATCAAAGCTGGTATGGTACTCCTGAGTCAAGAATCAATAATGATATAAAAGAAATGCAGGAGTTTATAATACGTAACAGCCTGGACAGTCAAGACTCTTTAAACTTACTGACTTCGGGAAGAACGTATAATTATTACACGTATCACAAACAGATCGATGATTATAAGCAAGATAATTATCAGCTTCATTTTACCCACCAGTTCACCACTCAAATCTATGCAACTGCAGCACTTCATTATACTAAAGGTATGGGCTTTTATGAAGAATTTAAAAAGAAACAAGAGTTGAATAACTATGGGTTAAACGATTCTTTAATTCAGAATTTATTTAGCTCTGTGAATCTTATCAGAAGAAAGTGGCTGAATAATGATTTCTACGGGGCCACCTATTCCCTGAATGCCGAATTAACACAACACTGGAAACTGACACTTGGAGGAGCATGGAATCAATATAATGGCCGGCATTATGATGAACTGATCTGGGCCGAATACCTGCCCGTTCAGGAAATCCCTTACCGGTATGACTACAATACAGCACTGAAATCAGATTTCAACTCATTTTTAAAAGTAACTTGGAACAAAGGAGCACTGACCTTATTTGCAGACCTCCAGTTCAGGCAAATTGAATACCGGTTAGACATGAAATCTCAGAATGAAGAATATTACAGGGCAAAAGATGTAATCCGTTTCTTCAATCCGAAAGCAGGAGTCGCTTACAGACTGAATGAGAGTCAGGAAATTTATACTTTTTGCAGTACCGCAGGTAAAGAGCCTTCACGAAAAGATTATACTGAAAATCAAGAGAATAAATGGCCGCAAGCTGAACAACTGATGGATTTTGAAGCTGGATATAAGATGAATCGCTTAAAATGGAAAGGAACTATAAATCTTTATCACATGGCTTATCATAATCAGTTAGTACTAAACGGGAGCATTAATGATGTTGGTGAGCCGGTTCGTGTCAATGTAGAGAAAAGTTATCGCCAGGGTGTTGAAATGGCGGTTTCTTTAAAACCTTCTGCATTGTTTCAGGTTTATTCGAACGCAACCCTGAGCAGGAACCGCATCAAAACGTACACTGAGATTCTTGCTGACTATGATGATTTCAGTAATGATACATTGATTCTTAATAACACCTCACTGGCATTCTCACCTGATTTTATAGGTGCTGCCGGTGTCACCTGTCTTCCGGTTGAAAAAGCTGAGTTAGGATTGGATTTTAAATTTATCGGGAAACAATACCTTGATAACAGCACCAGTGAACTAAGAAAACTGAAACCTTACCACTACTTTAACCTAAGGGCAGCCTATAAACTAAATGTAGCCGGAGAAGCAACATTAACAATAGGACTTATAATTTACAATCTGACAAACCGGCTGTACGAATCAAATGGATATACATACAGTTACATCTACGCTGGCAATCGGATTACAGAGAATTTTTATTATCCGCAGGCTGGCCGTCATTTCTTAGTGAATGCTGGAATCAAGTTTTAACGAAGGACTTCTGAGGCCTATCCAATACTGTAGTATGGAGTTTTTGGTCTGAGAAAACAGCGTCCTGATTCATTGACCCGGATGTAAGAATTAGATTCAGTAAGCATGGGCAACAGGGCCATCCGCTTGACAAGAGAAAGATGAGAGGAGGCATTTTCAGAGGAAAAAAGGGTTTGATAAGGTATAACGGCCACCATCCCCATAATGATTTTTTTTTAATAAAACAAGAACAATTTGTTGTGTTTTTCATTGTAAGATACTATAAGTTAATGTATCTTTGCATACCTTTTGAATCAGAAATCGTAAAATCAGATTAATTATGAAGAAAACGAGAGTGCTGTTCGTTTCGCAGGAGCTTTACCCATATCTGGACCAGACCGAAATGGCCCGCATCAGCCGTTTCCTTCCTCAGGGAACACAGGAGCGCGGAAGAGAAATCAGAACTTTTATGCCAAAATTCGGAATCATTAATGAAAGAAGAAATCAACTGCATGAAGTAATCCGATTGTCAGGAATGAACCTGATAATTAATAATCATGACCATCCGCTTATAATTAAGGTTGCCTCCATTCAATCAGCCAGAATGCAGGTTTATTTTATTGATAATGAGGAATATTTCAATAGCCGGAAGTCAATATTTCACGATGAGAGAAATAAGTTTTTTAAGGATAACGAAGACCGGGCTGTGTTTTTCTGCCGGGGAGTTCTTGAAACAGTAAAAAAGCTGGGATGGAATCCGGACATCATTCATTGCCATGGCTGGATGACCAGTCTGATTCCGTTTTTTGTTAAAACAAGTTATAAGGATGATCCCATGTTCAGAAATTCCAGGTTAGTGTACTCTCTATATAATGACGGATATGATGAGCGTTTCAGTGAAAATTTTCTGAAAAAGCTGATGATGGAAGGAACAACGGATACTGAGCTGAAAGGATTAAAGAATGCTGATTATACATCATTGATGTCAAATGCTATTAACCGGTCAGATGGAATTGTTTTAGGAGCTCCGGATATCCATAATGGAGTGAGTGCCATTGTAAAAAAATCAGGGAAACCCGTACTTGAATACCAGTCACCGGACAATTATCTGGATGCTTATAATGCATTTTATGATGAGATTCTGGAAGAAAGCCAGGTAGTTGCCTGAAAGCAGATTTAGCTTTTCTTTACAGCAAACTCCCAAATGAGCCTTTTCAGAACCATTTTCTTTTTAGTTTTTGTATTGATGGCAGCGTCCTGCAGCAAACCCGATGGGCTGGGCAGCGATTTGTTTCCCGGAGGAGATGACCCCTGGGTGAATGCTATAGATACGTTTACATTAGAAACTACTTTCTCAACAGAAGACTCTATTGCAACTCGATCCGATTTTAATGCTTACCTGCTTGGCGGCCTGAATGATCCTGTGTTTGGGAACTCCGGTGCACATCTATATACCACGTTAAAGCTAATGAGTTCAAACCCTTCTTTTGGAAGTAATCCAAGATGCGATTCGGTTAAATTATCCCTTTTAACAAAAGGATATTATGGTGACACCACGGTCACCCATCATTTCCGGATTTTCAAAATCACTGAACTTCTTTATAAAGACAGTACGAGGTATTCACATAACAAACCAACAATTGAAAGCACACCGGTTTCAGAAGCAATAATAACCGGATATAATCCAAGTGATTCAATTGAGATTCAGGGAGTCATAGCGCCTCAGCTGATAATACCGGTTGATACCGGTTTCGGAACAGAAATATTGACCAGTGGTGCCTTTGCATCAGAAACTGCCTTTAACGACTATCTGAAAGGATTATATATTACCGATTCAATTTCGGGTAGCGGTTGTGTTTATTATTTTGATCTGCGCGAAGCCTTACCTTCAAATTTCAGAAGCAAATTAATATTCTATTATAGCAATGATACAACATCGGCCGGATCGCTGACTTTTGAACTGCCGCTGAACGGAGGGGCACATTTTAACTATTTCTGGCACGATTATTCAAGTGCTGTATTTAATGGGCAATTCAATGATCCTGTTTCCGGTGGTAACCTGTGTTATATTCAAAGTATGGCAGGAATAAAGACACAAATCAAAATGCCATTTCTGCTGAATCTTGTTGAATCACATCAGGTTTCAATTAACAGAGCGGTTCTTGAAATAAAGGTTGATGCAACCGGAAGTGGCGACTGGAAACCACATGAAAAATTAGGTCTGGCAGGCATTGATTCTTCTGGTCTTGCTTATTTTCTTCAGGACAATATTGATAATACAGTAACTTTTGGCGGAGATCTTACCTCGAACACCACGTATTCATTTACGGTAACCCGTTATTTGCAACAACTTCTAAATAATTCCCGTAAAAATTACGGATTATATCTTGTAGCCAGCGGAGCTGCAATCAATGCAAACCGAACAGTGATTGGCGGAAGCAAAAATCCGGGATTACAAATGAAACTGAAAGTTATTTTTACATCTATTAATTAATCTGTCATGTGTGGAATTGTTGCATATATAGGTAAGCGTCAGGCTTTCCCGATTATTCTCAAAGGATTATATCGTTTAGAATACCGAGGGTATGACAGTGCAGGTATTGCCATTCTTAACGGAGAACTTAACGTGTATAAACAGGCTGGGAAAGTCAGTGATCTTGAGAAGTTTGTTGAGGGGAAAAATGTAAATGGCACGATAGCAATGGGTCATACACGTTGGGCAACCCACGGAGAGCCTAATGACCGCAATGCTCACCCCCATTTTTCAGACACCAGAAATTTTGCTATTATTCATAACGGAATTATAGAAAATTATGCTTCTATTAAAGAAGAGTTAATGCAGCGAGGACATAAGTTCAGAAGTGAAACAGATACGGAAGTACTGGTACATTTGATTGAAGAAATAAATAAGAATGGGAAGTTTGATTTTGATGAATCTGTACGGCTTGCTCTGAATGAAGTAGTAGGTGCCTATGCGATTGTTATTCTATCAAAAAAAGATCCAAATAAACTAATCGCTGCCCGAAAAGGTAGTCCTATTGTGCTTGGAATTGGTGAAGGAGAATATTTTGTTGCATCAGATGCAACGCCAATTATTGAATATACAAAGAATGTTGCTTATCTGAACGATGGGGAAATGGCAATTATTTCTGACGGGAAACTGACAGTTAAGACAATTGGAAACAAAATCATGGTTCCCTATATTCAACAACTTGAGATGAACATTGAAGCCATTGAAAAAGGAGGCTATGATCATTTCATGCTTAAGGAGATTTATGAGCAGCCGCGCTCAATCGCAGATAGCATGCGGGGCCGGATTGATTCCAGGGGGTTACGTGTCAGACTAGGAGGCCTTGGAGAATACGAAAATAAGTTTGTGAATGCAAAAAGGGTAATTATTGTAGGCTGCGGAACATCATGGCATGCAGGATTGGTTGGCGAATACCTGATTGAAGACCTTGCTCGGATACCGGTAGAAGTTGAATATGCATCCGAATTCCGTTACCGCAATCCTGTCATCACAGAAGATGATGTGATCATTGCCATTTCTCAGTCGGGAGAAACCGCTGATACCCTTGCAGCAATTGAACTGGCAAAATCAAAAGGGGCTACGATTTTTGGAATTTGTAATGTGGTCGGGAGTTCAATTCCGCGGGCAACTCACGCAGGGTCATATACCCATGCCGGCCCGGAAATCGGGGTAGCATCTACTAAGGCATTTACAGCTCAGGTTACAGTTCTTACCTTGCTTGCATTTCAGATTGCACATCGCAGAGGAACAATTCCTGCATCACGGTTTCAGGCATTATTGAATGAACTGGAGTCAATCCCTTCAAAAGTTGAAATTGTACTTAAATCGAATGAAAAGATTAGGGTCTTGGCGCAACAATTTTTAAACATGCGAAATACCCTTTACTTAGGCAGGGGTTATGGATTTCCGGTGGCACTGGAAGGGGCATTAAAACTTAAAGAAATTTCATATATACATGCTGAAGGTTATCCAGCGGCTGAAATGAAACACGGACCCATTGCTTTGATAGACGAGGAAATGCCGGTTGTGGTTATTGCAACAAAAAACGCCTCTTATGAAAAAGTTGTAAGTAATATCCAGGAAGTAAAAGCTCGAAAAGGGATGGTTGTTGCAATTGTTACGGAGGGCGATCAGGTTGTTAAGGAAATTGCTGACTTTTCAATTGAAATCCCCGAATGTGATGATACCTTGCTGCCCCTGCTGTCGGTCATCCCGCTGCAACTGTTAGCCTATCATGTTGCAGTTTTACGTGGCTGCAATGTTGATCAGCCCCGCAATCTGGCAAAAAGCGTTACGGTAGAATAATAAGTTATTCTTCTATTTCTTCTACCGGAGGATTTTTAACAGCCGGCCGGTTAAATATTGTTTTATAGATTTCAGGATTATGGAGTGCTTCAATAGCTTTCTTTAGTTCAATATCAAATGCAAATCCTGACTCAACACGGCCATTCTGATAATAATATCTTGATGCAATCTCATTCTGCAGAATCTCAACAATCTCTTCTTTGTATTTATAAAGATCTCTCGTTTTGTCATGCATCATTTTTTTATGAAGCTGCTCATATTCGGGCTCAACCGCATCAAAGTATTTTTCTTTCTCAGCATAACTTTTAAGCGACTCAAGCAGCTTTTCGCTCTTTGTACTGTAATCATATTCTTTAGTACCAAGCCACTTTACAAAAGCATCAAACTCTTCGTCTGTTAGTTTGAAACTTCTTGCATCTGCAATAGAGAAATGCTTTTGACGGAATTCAGTAGCATAATCAAAAATCAGGTATTTACTGACCAGAGCCTGAAGTAATGGACTGGCTGGCCGGATTGGAGTGATATAATCAGGAATTATCCCACCTCCATCATAAACAATGCGGCCGCTTTTGGTTTTGAATTCTGAGATAAGTGAATCTGGAATTTTACCTACACTTCCATCATCCTTCCGGTGAGAGTAATCAAGAGCCTGGATGCATCTTCCGCTTGAAATATAGTACTTGGCTGTTGTAACTTTCAGCTGAGCATTATAGCTCAGTGGCCGGGTATTCTGTACTAAGCCTTTTCCGAAAGTTCGTTGACCAATAATAATTCCCCGATCCATATCCTGAATAGCACCTGAAACAATCTCTGATGCAGAGGCTGACATGCTGTTTACCAGCACAGCAACTGGAATTTCGGCATCTACCGGATTGCTTAAGGTTTTATAGGTTTTGTCGGCTTCCTTAATCTTACCTTTTGTAGTCACAACTTCAACGCCTTTAGGTGAAAAGATATTAACAATATTTACAGCCTCGTGTAACAATCCGCCCGGATTTCCACGCAAATCAAGTACAACACCCTTCAATTCTTTTTTTGATTTTAGATCAATTAATGCATTCTTAACTTCCATTCCTGCATTTTCAGTAAAACCGGTTAACCTAATATAACCAATGTCATCAGAAACAATTCCACTGAATGGCACATTGTTAATCTTAATCTCTTCTCTGGTTACCGTTTTTTCAATCAATTCGGTTTCGCCAGGTCGTCTGATTTTTATTTTAACGGTTGTGCTTGGCTGACCTTTAAGAATCTTGCTGACATCATCACTTTTCTTGCCGGTAAGAGATTTGCTGTCAATCTCAACTAACACATCTCCAGCCATTAAACCTGCTTTCTGAGCAGGAAAGCCCTCATAAGGTTCAGTAATAATAACTTCATCGTTGCGTTGACCAATAAGTGCACCGATTCCTCCATATTGACCGGTAGTCATGAACCGGTAATCCTCAATATCTGATTCAGGAATATAATTGGTATAGGGATCAAGTGATTCAAGCATTGAATCAATCCCTTTTTTTATTAATGTGCCGGGCTGGATGTCATCTACATAGTTCGCATTCAACTCCCGGAAGAGGGTAACGAAAATATCTATGTTACGTGATATTTCAAAGTAGTCTTCTGAAAAACTGATTGCGGTAACAGAAGCCAGGAAGAGTGAAGCAGCAATAATCCAGAGTCTGAACTTTCGGAAAAATGATTTTATCATATAGTTTAAAAATAAACAGATTAAGGAACGGGGTCATATCCATGCTTTCCCCAGGGATGACAGGAAAGTACTCTCCGAAAAGACAGGTAGAGCCCTTTCAGCGGACCATATTTTTTTAAAGCCTGAACAGCATATTCAGAACACGTTGGTTCAAAACGGCAGGCCCCCGGTAGAAAGGGAGAAATAAAACTTTTATAACATTTAATCGGAAGTACTAAAATATGAACAATCGCTCTACGCATGTATTTGGGATAAACGATGTAAAAGTAAAACTATTTTGTCCTGTATCTTGTGAAAAGAGGGTAACTCTTGTGAAGAATAAATAAACATACAGGAAAGACCTTTCTTTCTTTCCGCCAGTTGCCTGGTTAAGACATTTTTATTCAACCGGTAGGTTTCACGCATTAGCCTACGGATACGATTACGCTCAGATGCTTTTTTAAAGTTTCGTTTTGACACCGAAAATCCGGCTTTTAATGGCATATCAGGGCTTTGCGTTTCCACCCAGATCAATCGCAGGCTGGGTACTGAAAGAGTTTTCCCTTGTTCAAACAAGAGAGAAATTTCTTTCTTGCTGCAAAGCCGTTCCTCTTTCTTAAAAGTACCTAATCGCATAAACTGACCAGTTAAAAACAAAGTTCATTTTGTTGTCAGCCAAAATTAAATAGATTAAACAGGATTCCTGAAAATAAGGATAAAGTCCTTTCATTTAAGAACCTATCTATTCATTTCAACGTAATAAATCACCCGGATCGGTGAAAAGTTCAGGTAAAAATTCAGAGGAGAAGTATTGGTAAGTACTACTTTTATCCCATTCTGAACAAACAAAATTTCGTGAAAAAGAAGATTCCATTCGGCTATTTCCTGGTTCTACTTATAGCACTGGTAGCAGGTATTGTATCAGAAATTCTCAGGAATGAACAGATTCGGAAGGAGACTAATTACAATAATATCAGCAAGCAGGCTGAAAAAAAAATTCAGGAAGAAGAAGAAAGGATTAACCGGTTTTTAACTCCTGTTGAAAAAAGATATTTTTCATCTCCTGTTTTTACAACTACTGACCGGGATTACCTGAACAACCTGCTTCAAGATATTAACGGCTTTACGGTTTTAGCATTTTATGAAGACTCACTTTATTATTGGTCAGATAACCAGGTAATTCTCACATACGAAGTACTTAGCCGATCGGGTAATGAGACTGCAATTCAGGCAGGCAATGGCCTCTATGAAGTTTTTATTCGAAAGGATAAGAGAAAAACCCTGGTAGCTCTGATGTTGCTTAAAAGCCAGTATGCAATCGAAAATCAGTACCTGGTTAATGATTTCAATCCAAGATTTGGGTTACCTCCGAAAACTAATATCAGCCTGGTTAAGAGTGAGAAAATTTTTCCTGTTTTTAGTTCGTCAGGAAATTTATTATTCTCTCTATCTTTTATTCCTTATTCAGAAAGACAGACAACAGAAGACAACACATCAAGGGCAGGAATTTTTGCACTGATATCGGTTTTGCTAATGATTGTATTTTTTTTCTTAGCTACACGATGGGTACTTAAGACCAAACCGGTTATCGGGTTGTTAATGATTGTTGCTGCAGTGATTTTCCGGCTAATAGCAGGTATTTACAAAATACCTTCAGCCTTGTACGATCTTCCCTTGTTTGATCCAAAGTATTATGCAAGCAGCTATATGCTGTTTTCACTGGGCGAATTATTAATCAGCACCCTGGTCATGTGTTATGTCATCATGACTCTTTACTTTTATTATGATTCTCGCATTTTACTGGGTTCGGCAGGTAAAAATAAGCACTATGTATCTATACGAATCATTCTCACCTGGCTATTTACCTTTATTTTTTCTGTTTTAATTAACTACCTTTTAAGCAGCCTGATTATTCATTCAAGAATATCCTTTAATATTAATAACATTTTTGAACTCACTGGTTTTTCATTAGTGGGGTTCTTTATTATCGGGGTTCTTCTGTTTACATTCTACATGGTTTGTGACGGAAGTGTGCGATATGCATTGAACAGCCGGATCAAATATCCGGCACTCATTGCCTTCTTTCTTTTATCTCAAGGACTCTTTCTGGGTATCTTAATCCTGACTAAAGATGTTGAGTTGTTTGCCCATTATGGAATCAATGCATTCATCATGGCTAATCTGGTCATTCTGGGGACAACAGTAATCCGGATTAGGAGCAAACGGATAGTGAACTATACATTTGGTATTGCATTTATATTTCTCTTTTCGCTGTTTGCAGCACAGTCCATTTATGATTTTAACAATATTCGGGAATTACAGGACAGAATAGCGTTAGCATCAAAACTTGAAAATATCCAGGATGCCATTGCCGAGCATCTTTATGATGAAGTGGTGACAGGTGTTAAAGAAGACCAGTTTATTTATAATTACTTCTCTTCTACCTATTCTGAATTACTTGCTATGGCTGCACAGGGAGATGTACTTCAGAACCGGATGTTGCAGAAATATTTTACCGGATACTGGAGAAAATATGACATTCTGATTAAATCATTTAAAAATGAAAGCCTGCCCATCAATACCGGTGGCGACCCAACCTGGAATATTGATTATTATGAAAATCTGATTGCAAACAAAGGATTGCCAACCAGGGTGTCAGGATTATATTTTATAAACGATCAGCCGGGAAGGGTTTCTTATATAGGTAAAATCAGTATTTATTCTGCAATAGTGCCGGATAGTACAATTGGTACTATGATTATTGAGATGTCTTCAAGGTACATTAGAGATGAATCCGGATATCCCGATTTGTTGATCAGTAATAAGATTCAGGTAAACCGTGATATTTCAAACTATTCCTATGCGCGCTATCTTAAAAATGAACTAATTAATCAATTTGGAAATTTCTCATATCCGCTTACTGCAGAATCATACAAGGAGTATATACCGGCAAACGAATCAGAAAATACCGTAGAAATTAACGGGGTATCGCATCTTTTTTACCGGCCATCTTATGACAGCCTGATCATAGTCAGCAAGGTATTGCCCGGCTTGCTGGAAATGATTACTTTGTTTTCTTACATATTTACCTTCTTTGTTGTTGTATTTTCTTTTCTGTTTGTTGCCTATAAATTGTGGCAACAACACTTCCGTCCGGTCATTAATTTTAATATTAGGGTTCAGATGTCTGTTATGACTATTGTCATTCTGACCATGCTTACGCTTGGAGTCAGTACTGTAGTTTATATTATTAACAATTACTCCATTACCCAGAATAACAAGCTTAAAGAGCGGGTAGCTTCATTAAACCAGCTAATTACACGTGAGATTGCATCTATGCCTGCCGACAGGCTGCAAAGTGAGAATTTAAACTACCGGTTTTATAGTCTTTATAATTATACAAGTATTGACTTTACCATTTTTAACCAAGAGGGCTTTAAAGTTTTCAGTACTCAACCTAAACTTTTCGAACAGCAGATCATTGCCCCCGTAATGAATATGAATGTGCTTCGTGATTTTGATAGAACAAGCAGTTCTACTTATATAAGCTATGAGAGCATTGGGAAGCTTGGGTTTCTTACCGGATATTCGGCAATCAGAGATAATAACAATAAAGTAATAGGCTACCTGAATCTGCCCTATTTTTCAAGAGGAAGTGAGTTAAAAAAGGAAATTTCAACCTTTCTTGTAGCACTTATCAATATTTATGTATTTCTGTTTGTACTGACTGTGCTGATTACATTTTTTGTATCAGGCAGAATTACCAAGCCATTAAGAGTTATTCAGGCAAACATGAGCCGTGTTAAACTGGGAAAAACCAATGAACCGATTATCTGGAAAAGAAAAGATGAAATCGGAGCACTCATAAATGAATATAATCGGATGATAGATCAGTTGGCAACAAGTGCAAAACAACTGGCAAAATCAGAAAGAGAAAGTGCATGGCGGGAAATGGCAAGGCAAGTAGCTCATGAAATTAAAAATCCATTAACTCCCATGAAACTGAATGTTCAGCACCTGCAACGGACCTGGAAAGACAATCAGGAGAACCTGGAAGATACAATCAATAAGTTTACCCGATCATTAGTTGACCAGATTGATACGCTTTCGGGAATTGCAACTGCATTTTCAAATTTTGCCAGTATGCCGGGTGCTCAGTTTGGAGCAGTTAATATCCGGCAGATTATTCAGAATACCGTTAACTTATACCATGAATTTTCGCCTGTCACGATCCGGGTTGAGGATCATACAGACGGTGAAGCAGAAGTAAACGCTGATAAAGAACAAATGCTAAGAGTCATGTCAAACCTGCTGAAAAACGCAATTCAGGCAATACCTGATAGCAAGAAAGGTGAGATAATAATCCGGATTGACCATGACGAAACAAATGTTTTGTTGTCCGTGTCAGATAACGGAACCGGAATTGCACCGGATAAAACAGATAAAATTTTTGTACCAAATTTTACAACAAAATCCGGAGGTACAGGCTTGGGTCTGGCAATGGTGAAAAGCATTATTGATAATAGCAATGGGAAGATTTGGTTTGAAACAAAATCAGGTGAGGGTACCACCTTTTTTATTCAGTTGCCAAAATACATCAGCGACTAAGCTTTTATAAGAGTGAGTAGCATTTCATTTCCGCCCCAGGAATCTGATTTTTTCAGAACTTAATTTGAATTTATAAGCCAGACCGAGATTTATAAAACTATAGGCATCATTCTTTTTTGGATTACCTCTGGGGCTTGTTGCCGGACCCGGGAAACCATTGGTTCCGTATCCTGTAGGGTCAGAAATATACATGGCCAGTTTCTGCATTTCAGGATCATTGGGGAATAGGCGGTCAAGGTCAGAGTACGTTAAATAAGCATCACTGACATCATCCAGAGAGTCAGTAAAAAAGTAGTAATATCCGAATTCAAGTGAGGCAGTTAACAGGCGGCTAACGCCTAACCGGAATCCAAACCCGAAAGGAATGGCAAGGTGAGTGTGCGCATATTTAGACTTACCAGCAGTTTCTCCGGATCCCTGCCCGGTTTCAGTTACCCACTTTGAAAGGTCAGTTTCATAAACACCGTCTTTCTTGATTATATTGCCATATCCGGCATTATAAGGCATGTCTCGCGTTGTACCATCCGGCCAGAAGTAATAGCGGTTTTCCAGATGAATATCTCCCCGGAACAAATCAGCCTTTGGTTTTCCGAAGAATGCACCAGCTCCTGCAAATAAGTACATCACTGCTGGCTGATTATAAAGAGGAAGTCTCCTGTTATGATAAAATGTGTAGGTTATATGTGCAGATGCACCAAATACATCATTCCTGAAATTTAACCCTCTTCCATAATTGCGTAGTTCGAAGCCATCCATTCCGCCAATAGCTTTTGTTTCATCATATCCAAGGCGATGCCATGAAAGACGTACTTCATATGACAGAGGATTGTATTGATAACCGGTTAATTCACCTCTGGTCATCAGATTACGGAAGGTAATAGCCACTCCGGGATTGGTTGAGGTGGTTTGTAATACCCGTTCGTTACCTAGGTCTCCAAAATAATTAGTTACACCGGCTGCAACATCTATTTCGAAAGTTGTTTGTGAAAAAGAACTGGTTATTATAACAAAATAGAGGGACAGGAATAAGGCTATTCTTTTCATAGAATCCTGGTTTGATTGGATGCTAAAAGTAGAAGAAAAGCAAATAAAAAATCAGAAGTAATGAAAATTCGTACAATGATATTATAAGATTCAGCCGAAAAGCCCTGAAAACACATCTTCAATCTTACTAATCGGATGCAATTTGATTTTTGCAGCTTTTATTTTAGCTGTTGAAGGTTGATTGTATTTTGAAAAATAAATGTGTTTGAAACCCAACTTTTCTGCTTCATTGATTCGCTGTTCAATCCGGTTTACTGGTCTTATTTCTCCAGACAATCCAACTTCTGCTGCAAAACAGGTTTTAGGATGGATTGCTATATCCTGGTCAGACGAGAGTATGGCACACGATATAGCCAGGTCAGTGGCAGGATCATCAACCCTTAAGCCTCCGGTAATATTGAGAAAAACATCTTTAGCACCGAGCATGAATCCACATCGTTTTTCAAGAACAGCCAGTAGCATATTCATTCTGCGTGTGTCAAAGCCGGTGGAAGAACGTTGTGGTATTCCATAAACTGCACTGCTGACAAGTGCTTGTGCTTCAATCAGCATAGGCCTTAAACCATCCATTGTACAGGCAGTGGCTACACCACTTAGAAATTCTTCACGCTCAGGGAGCAGGATTTCAGAGGGATTCAGAACTTCGCTTAATCCATTATCATGCATCTCATAAATTCCTATTTCTGCTGTTGATCCAAAACGGTTTTTTGAAGAACGGAGTAACCTGAACAGGTAATTCCTATCTCCTTCAAACTGAAGTACCGTATCAACCATGTGTTCAAGAATTTTTGGTCCGGCAATGACTCCTTCTTTGGTGATATGACCAATCAGAAGAATAGCAGTGCCACTGTCTTTGGCATAACGCATCAGGGCAGCAGCACATTCTCTGATTTGTGAAACAGAGCCGGGGGCAGATTCAATTTTTTCGGAATACAAGGTTTGAACTGAGTCAACAATGATAATATCTGGATTTACTGTTTCCAGGTGTTTGAAGATTAATTCAAGAGTAACTTCAGTAAGTACCATGCATTCGCTGTTATGAATGCCAATGCGGTCAGCTCTTAATTTTATCTGTTGTTGACTCTCTTCTCCTGAGATGTAAAGAACAGAAGTATCCTTAAGTCGTAAGGCAGTTTGCAGCAATAAGGTTGATTTACCGATTCCGGGCTCACCACCAATTAAAATTAATGAGCCGAGAACTAATCCACCACCCAAAACCCGATTAAGTTCCTTGTCTGGCATTTGAAGCCGCTGCTCTTTCCCGGCTTCAATACTTGTAATTTTAACAGGTGCCGAAGCTCGGAACTTTTTTCCCCGGGAACTGAGTTTTTCTTCGGTTACAAGCAGTTCTTCCGTAAAAGTGTTCCACTCATTGCAGGAGGGACATTTGCCAATCCATTTTGAGGACTGGATACCACAATTCTGACAGATAAAGATTGTTTTTACTTTAGCCATGAATGAAGGCTAATTTTTTTTACTGAATTCATGCTGAATGATAGCCCCGGCCTGGTTGTTTGCTACCAGCAGCAATACTTTCTCATCAAGTTCAACAATGGTAAATTTATTATTATAAAAACCAGGGTTTATAGTATCGGTAAATCCTTCAGTTGTTAAACTTGAGGAAAAGATTTTTGCGTTAATTGAGTAAGTTCCGCTGTTTGTGTCTTTTTTCCCGGTATTAAAATTGTCAATTACAATGGTCACCTTACCGTCATTGAAAGTCCATCTTTCTTCAAATTCAGTAATGGTAAAATATTCACGTTTCCAAACACCTTGAATCAATTTTTTCAATGTTTTTTCAGAACGAAACCATTGGTTGTTTTCACAGGACACTAAAAAGAATAGCAGCAACATCCATACAACCGACATTACAAGGTGTCTGATTTTTGACATGTTACAAACCTACATGTTTTTCAATAACAGATTGAACTTCAGCTGTTTTTTTAATAAACTTTTTTTAGCCGGGATTATTTTTGGTTGATTGGATTATTTTCTTTTCAATCAGAGTGGTTGAGTAGCCTTCAAGAAACTCGATTGTCTGAACCTGTCCTCCATATTTACTGACAATGTCAAATCCAACAATTTCTTCAGTTTGGTAATCCGCACCTTTAACCAGGACATCCGGAAGAATATATTTGATCAGATGATATGGAGTTATATCATCAAAAAGGATGACTGCATCTACATAGCGCAGGGAAGCAAGGATTAAAGCTCGAGAATACTCATCATTAATCGGCCGGGAGGGACCTTTAATCCTGCTCACCGAAGTATCGGTATTTAACCCGATGATAAGAAAGTCACCTAGGGCTGCCGCCTTAATCAGGTAATCAATATGGCCCCGATGCAGAAGATCAAAACAGCCGTTTGTAAAGACAATCTTTTTATTAAAGAATTTTAAGCGGTTTAGCTCGTTATTAATCGAGCTGACATTAGAGTGAATTTTTGCTTTCACCAGGTTTGATTGATTCATTTTTTCTTATTTCTGGCAATCATAAAAAGTGAAAATAGGCCAACAACAATAATAAGTGCAAGCTGAAGGGAGTGGACTAATGTGGCATAGGTGATTCCATCAACCTGTGAAATTCCGAATAAAACCAACGCCTGAGATACAATATAATGATAAGCTCCGATACCTCCCTGAACCGGAGCAGACATGCCTAACCCGCCAGCTACAAGAATGAACAATCCTTCGCTGACACCCAGATTCTGAGTTGATTCAAGTGCAAAAAAGCATAAATATGTGGAAATAAAATAGAGTGCCCAGATCAACAAGGTATGAACCAGAAACATAAGCTTATTCCTGATTTCAAGTATTGAAATCAATCCCTTATAAACACCCCGGAGAAGAAGGACTCCTTTTTCTCTTAGAGCAACAATACGGTTATTTTTCGACACCAGCAGAATCAGGACACAACAAACGATACTGCCTGCTATGAGATATAGAACTGTATTTGCCGAGCCGGCAGTTTCTTCCGGTGGCCGGACAAAAACTTTCTCTTTCAGGAATCGGGTCAGCAAGTCATATTGAAGAGTACCTACCAGAATAATACTGAAAAACAACATAGCCAGGTCAATCAGTCTTTCAGTAATAACGGTTCCAATCAATTTTTCTACCGGAATATTTTCGGCTTTACCCAATACTCCACAACGGGTTATTTCACCAATCCGGGGGATGGCCAGATTAGCAAAGTAACCTATCCCCAGGGCATAGCTGGCATTTAAAAATCCCGAATGATACCCCATTGGCTCGATCAGCATATTCCAACGGTAAGACCTGAGCAGAAATGCAACAAATCCGGCAATTGCCGATAAAATTAAGTATAGAGGCCGAGCATTAGAAATCTTTTTTGCGATATCACTTAAATCATGACCTCTGAAGGAAAGCCATAGCAGGAATCCACCAATGCCGAGTAACAGAAGGTATTTTAAGGTTCTTTTCAGGGTTGTTGATATCACTTAGCAGGAATCCGGTTATTTGAATCGGGGAAAACCAGAGAGGGCTTAAAAAATTTTGCCTCTTCAAAGTCCATTGCTGCATAGGAAATTACAATGACCGGATCACCAATCTGGGCCAGGCGTGCAGCCGGACCATTCAGGCATATCACACCACTGTTTCGTTCTCCTCTAATCACATAGGTTTCAAACCGTGAGCCATTGTTAATATTCAGCACCTGCACCAATTCATTTTCAATCAGGTTGGCAGCCTCCATCAAGGCTTCATCAATAGTAATGCTTCCGATATAATGGAGTTCGGCCTGGGTAACAATAGCGCGGTGAATTTTCGACTTTACAATCTGAATCATCATAAGCAGGCAAAAATAGATAATTAACCCTCCTGTATTTTTTATTTATTCTTTCACCCGGATGACTTATTACGAATAACGGGCATTGTCTGCCGGTATACCGGAATGATAAAGGAATTATTTTTTAGCGTTGCCGCCAATAGTAAATACCCGTGAGATATTAAAACCAAAGTGAATATCACCTTTGTTCCATTTGCCGGTCGTGTCTGTTAGAAAAGCCCGTTCATTCATCCCCAGGGCATTGGTAAAATGGAGCTGAAAAACATGCCCTCCGGTTTCAATATCAAAACCAACAGACAATGGACTGATGAACTGCTCACTTCCCTGGCGGGGGACATAATAATAGTCAATGTTGGCAGCCAGCCGCTTTGTTAGTTTAATCCGGGTTCCTAATCCTAATGCTCCTATATCATTCTTCTGAGTTGAAAGATCAACGATGTTCCGGTGCAGATAGGTTGGTGAAAGCTGAAGCGTAAAAACATCATTGAATTTTCTGGCAATTATTAACTGATGAAAATATACCAGTCGTGAAGTAAAGTAATGATGTTGTTCAGGATTTTGCCATTTAAGCCCATTTACGGTTATACCATCTACCAAAGTGAGTGCAAAAGGAAAACTACCAGAACCGGTAGTTTGCCATAGCAGTCGGGTTTTAACAAATGCATCAGTTTCCTTTTTTGAACTGCTTCTTCCAATTCCAACGGTAAACCGGTTACTAATGGCATAATCAAAACCCAGACGAATGGAGGCTTTATCAAGTCCGAACATTTCATAAGCACCTTCACTCAGCATCCCGAAGCGGTGCAGAATTCTGAAGTCGAGTGTGCCGGGGGCTAACATTTCAGTACTTTGTCCCATAATCACCCGGGTTGATTTGAATGAATTTCTCACTTTTTCAGCCTTACCGTTTTCAAGAAGACCCGAAACTTCATCCTGAGCCATTACAGTCAGAGAGGAAAGAAAGAAAATACAAATAGCAGGTATAATTTTTTTCATGGTTTTTCTTTTGGATTGATTAGCCGTTTCATTTTCATATCCAGTGTCACGAGCACTTCGTTAGCAATCTTATCACGTACTATTACAGGTATGCGGATATTATAATCTTCAGGTTTTACATAAAAGACTGCCTTAACAGTAATACTATCTGATCCTGTGATTACCCGCCCGATTAAGGAGATGTCTTTTGTTACACCATGCAGTTCCATTTTCCCTGAAACAGCAGCTTTATATTCACCACTGACTGAAAAATTGATTTCACCGATATTGGTAATGACACCTTTGAAAACCGCTTTCGGAAACTTATCCGACTCTACATAATCTTCATTAAAATGCTGTTGCATCATGTCTTTTTTAAATAAAAAGGACTTCATTAAAACAGCAGCCTGAAAATTTCCGGTTTCAGGCTCAAGAATACCGGCTGCTTTGCTGCTGTAGCCTTCCGTGTTCTCCAGTGGGGTAGCTGCATTCAGCACCAGCTTTCCGTCTCGTGAAATAAAGCGAATCTGAGGATAAACCTGAAAACTCGTAATTATCAATCCAACAAGTAGAAAGGGAATCCGTTTAGTCATCATTCGGTCATTAATTTTGAATCAGGCATTGATTAAGAACAACATCCATCAGAAAACCGTTACAACGGCCTTTAATCACAACAGAATCACCCTCTTTCAAATGTTGCAATGCTGCCACCTGCCCTCGTTCCATTTCACAGCTAATCAATCCTGAAGGATCTCCGGATTCAAGATAGATTGTATATATGCTGTCTGAAACGGAATCGGTTTCCTTTACAATCCCGGAAACCAGCAAAATTTTACCCAAATAAAGGCTGTCACTTGTCGCTTCATCTGAATTATACCTGGCAAAGAGGGTGTCAGCACTGACTTTCACTTCAGGAGATGCTGCTTCCAGGCTTGACAGGGGCTTCATAATAAGCGAATACAAATACCATCCTGCTGCAGTTAACAGAATAAGGATAATCAGCCCGGCTACAATTTTCTTCTTCATCACTTTACTTAGGATATCCGTTAGTAACCCAAAGCTCTATTTTTTTTATATCACAGGCTTTGAGTTTAATACCGTCTTTAGGCATTTCTGAGTAACCTGGGTCATGCCGGACAGAGCCTAGTAATTCTCCGTTTTGACCATAAAATTTTAAGTTATCATAATTGGTAAGAATTACATTTCCCTGTGCCATAGATGTTGAATGGCACGCAAGGCAATTAGCTTGAATTATTGAACTGATGGACGAACTGTATGAAAAGTCAGTTGCATCGCAGGGTTCAGTTGGATACATTTCCTCAGCAACATCATAATAGCAGCCCTGAATGGTAACCAGGAAAACAGCGGCTAGAAGATTAAAGGCCAAGAGTTTCATTATTGATTATTAAGAGATCTGTTTTAAATGGCACAGGCGCCCGCAATTTCGTGAATTAACAGATTATAATGTTAGTTGAAAGTATTTATTGATTAACAGTTGTATGGAAAATCGGGATAGTAACATCTCTTAATAAGAAAAGTATCTTAAAAACATGTGTCATGGAAACCATATCTGAAATCCGGAAACTGGAAAGAAAGCGTGGGCTGTTTTTTCAAATCGGGCTGACTCTTTCCTTACTGCTAATTTGGGGTATCCTCCATTTAACAATTACTTCCCGTCTACCGATCGTTCATCTTGCGGATAATAAACTGGAAGATCAAATACTTATTCATTTACCGATTCCGGATCAGGTCATTAAGCATACCGGGCCCAAGGTTATAAAAACAAGCCCCAGCTTACCGGTTCAAACCAAATCTCAGATTCGGATTGTTCCGCCAGCGGTAGAGAATCAGATTGACCATTCGGATCCGGCAGATGCGCAACCCAAACCGTCTGGCTCCAACCTGCCAGCAGTAAACAATTTTGAGTTTATCCCGCCAGTATTACCTGAATTTAATGGGGGTTTAAGTGCTTTATATAACTATCTGAAGGATAGCATCAGGTATAATCCTAAAGCAGTTAAAGTGGGTGTTGAAGGAGTTGTTTATATTAATTTCTGGATTGATGAAAATGGCCTGGTGAGTCAGGTAACTGTTAGAGGAGGAGTACATCCGTGGCTGGATAATGAGGCAGTCAGAGTTGTTGAAAGGATGCCGGCCTGGATTCCCGGGAAAAATTATGACGGAAGTCCGGTAGGCTCTTATTTCAATCTGCCCATTGTATTCAAATTAAGATAAGAGGGTATCGATCCGGCTGAAAACTGAAGGTTGCAAGTTATTCAGGCAAAGTAAATTCGGGCCGACAGATTATATCCCGGCAAACTGCTGAAGAAAACGAACATCATTTTGTGAAAATAGCCGAAGATCGTTGATCCCGTAAAGCAGCATGGCAATCCTTTCGATCCCCATTCCGAAAGCAAAACCGGTGAATTTAGTACTGTCAATTTTGCAATTATCAAGTACGTTGGGATGCACCATTCCACAACCCAGAATTTCTACCCAGCCGGTATGCTTGCATACGTTACAGCCTTTTCCTTTGCACAGAAAGCACGATACATCCATTTCGGCACTGGGTTCGGTAAAGGGGAAATAGGATGGCCGCAACCGTATCTCAGAATCACTTCCAAACATTTCACGGGCAAAATAGAGCAATGTCTGTTTCAGATCAGCAAATGAAACATCTTCGTCAATATACAAGCCTTCAACCTGATGAAAAAAACAATGTGCTCTGGCAGAGATCGCTTCATTACGGTAAACCCTGCCCGGGCTAATTGTGCGAACTGGTGGTTTAGTTGTTTCCATCACACGTACCTGTACAGATGAAGTATGAGTCCGCAGAGCAAAACTCTCTGCTGCTGCAGCGTTTTCGCCAAGAATAAAAAATGTATCCTGCATATCACGTGCAGGATGGTCTTCCGGGAAATTGAGTGCTGAAAAGTTATGCCAGTCGTCTTCAATTTCCGGACCTTCACTTATATTAAATCCGATATGAGAAAAAAGATGAATAATTTTTTTTCTTACCAGGTTAACAGGATGGTGTGATCCGGTTAAAAAAGCTTCACCCGGTAAGGTTACATCGGCAGGCACTGAAGTAACAACGGGTTGGTCATATAAATACCTGAATTCTTCAAACCGCTCTTCAATCTTTTTCTTGAGGGTATTTATTTGCTGGCCAAAAGCCTTTCGTTGAGCAGGCTCAACATCCTTCATTTTTGAAAACAATTCTGACAGAATACCTTTTTTTGAAAGAAATCTGAGTCTGAAATTTTCAAGCTGTTCTTTTGATTCAGCTGAAAAGGACTCAGCTTCCTTGAGAAGAGTTTCAAAATCAAACCGGCTCATGGGTATTTCCTCATAAAATTATTCGACCACTTTCACAGTCATTCTAATATCTTTAACCGGACGATCACCTGCCTGGCGGTTTGTTGGTGCTGCAGCAATCTTATCAATCACATCCATTCCTTGAACAACTTCTCCGTAAACAGTATAGTTCATATCAAGGAAGGGTGTACCTCCGGTTTTCTTGTAGGTTTCACGTTGAGCAGGAGTATATTTAATTCCGGTCTGAGTCTGCATTTGATCAAGTTCACTGTCAGAATAAGTTTTCCCCTGAACTATATAAAACTGGCATCCGCTTGAGGCTTTTGCCGGGTTCTCGGTTCTTGCTGCGCATAAAGCTCCTTTTTTATGAATCAGTGTAGGGTTAAATTCTGCAGGTACAGTATAACCTACATCGCCCATACCAAGTGGCTGCCCGGCAGGTGCATTCCTGGATTGAGGGTCACCTCCCTGTATCATAAAGCCCTGAATAACCCTGTGAAATAATGTGCCGTCATAAAACCCTTCACGAGCCAGCTTCAGGAAGTTATCCCTGTGCTTGGGGGTTTCATTATAGAGCTTGATTTTAATAGTTCCGTAATCAGTCGAAATCTGTACCATTGGTTCTTTTTTTATTGAATTTGTTTTGTTTTGCGCTGGTGAAACCTGCAGAGTTAAAATCAGTAAAACAGTACTCAAGAAAGCGAATCTCATAAATCTTAGTTTTGAAGTTTGAAACTGTGCAATGTTAACTAATTAAGCATCATGAAAAATATAAAATTTAGGTTCCTGTCACTCATCATCATAATGATTTCACTGACAGCACTAAGCTCATCCTGCAAAAAGACAACTCCGGCAAATGCCATTATTACCGTAGTGGACCCGGATGGAAGAAATGTTGCCGGAGCAAGAGTCATTCTTCGGAATGACAGTGTTCAAAGTCCTACAACCGGAGCCCAGTCAATTATCTACCAGGAAGCCACAACCGATATTAGCGGGAAAGCTGAATTTACGTTTAAATGGGAGGCAGTCCTTTTTGTCGAAGTATCGAAAGGTAATCTTTCAAAGAAGGACTATGTGAGGCTGGAACAATCCAAGACTGTTGAAAAAACAATTATCCTGGAGTAAAAATTTTATTTACACTGAAATAATCAATCACAGCTTTCTTCAGCATTAAATCCTGTTGCCTCATACTCAGAGCAGGAATAAGGGATGTTTTTTCATAATGAGGCCATCCTTCCGAGTCATAACAACTGAATTTATAATACCCGTAGCTGCTTAATAATTTACAGGTGGCAATGTGCATTAAATCCATTTTTTCCTGTTTGGAAAAATCTCTTTTAACTCGCCCTAATTCCTGAACCCCAATTAAAAAAATAACTGCCTGCAGATCAGGTTCTGCTTCAAACTGATCAGCAAGTAGTAAGGTCAGTTTTAACCAGTTTGATTTTATCCATTCAATTTCACTATCAGAAAACTCCATAGTGCAAAAATATTCTTTATACAGTTAACTGCTGAAATGGCGGAATACGGTCATAAATCAGACGCTAAACCAGATACGGTTAATTAGCCCGTTATATCAGCTAATACAAATGTATTAGACTTACCGGAATGCTTCAATAAGCATAACCCTCTTAAATGTTTTTTAACCCTAAAATCCTGAATATTCACCAAAAAACAACAGAATCGAAACAGTATGAACCTTACTTGCAGACAAATTCAAAAATTACATTCAAAAAATTGAAAATTATGAAAAACAGAAACAACACAACAGGTAAATTTTACCGCAATGTAGTGAAGATAATCCTGTTTGGCATTATCTTCATAATGGGTTCTTTTTTTGGGGCATCTGTTCTGCAGGCACAAACAGTGCTGATTAATCCGGCAGGAAATGGAGGTTTTGAGTTGGGATCTACTTTTGCAGCTAATGGCTGGACGGATGTTCAAAGTGCATCTGGGAACAAATGGTATGTAGGAACCTATACCAAAACTGCAGGAAGCAGGGGAGTGTATGTTGGGACATCAGCATCAAATAATAATTATACGAAGTGGGGTTTTTCTTCTGCAGCACGTGTACAACATTTTTACAGGGATGTAACCTTTCCGGCAGGTGAAACCGACATTACCCTGTCATTTAAATGGCGTTGTAAGGGAGAAGTTGGTCATGATGATATCAAGGTGTTTCTGGCACCAACGGGGGTAACTCCTACTGCAGGAACAGAAATCAGTGCTGCTTATTTGGTGGGTGGAGCCTATGATAGTGAGAATACTTATCAGATTGTAACTATCCAACTTTCAGCAGCCAATGCAGGTACAACCAAACGATTGATCTTTCAATGGAGAAATGATAATAATTTACTTGGAACAAACCCTGCAGGTGCCTTTGATGAAATATCTTTAACAACCTGTGCTCCGCTACCCGCCCCAACTACTACCAGCGGAAGTATTTGCGATTTAGGAACTGTACCGATAAGTGCAACACCCGGTACCGGGGGTAATTCCATTAACTGGTGGGATGCTCCTACAGGAGGAAATTTATTGTTGGCTGATGCAGTAAGTGCTGTTGTTAATATCAATGCTACCGGAAGCTATACATTTTATGCAAGCACACTTAACAATGTAACCGGTTGTGGAAGCACAGTCAGAACAGCTGTAACAGCAAGTTCTTACCCAAGAATTAATGTTGAACCAACAGCTTCGGTAACCAGTGGTTGCGCACCTTATTCAACAAATGTAGCAGGCGGTGTTTCTCGCTCAGCAAAGAGCACTGTTTCGTTATCGGTCCCTGATAATAATGTTACAGGAGTAACCAGTAGTGTGGGAGTATCAGGTTTTTCATCATCCTTGAACAATACAACTGTACGGATTCATGAAGTCAAGTTTAATATAAATCATACCTGGGATGGGAACTTGATTATTAAATTGATTGCTCCAGATGCTTCTGAGCTGGTATTGGTGAACAGGAGAGGCGGCAGTGGAAATAATTTCACTAACACCATAATTAAAACCGGTGGTACTCCTATAGCATCAGGTTCAGCACCCTTTACCGGAACATTTGCGCCTGAGAATCCATTTAGTAATTTTAATGGAAAAAATCCAAACGGAACATGGGGATTAAATGTTTCAGACAGAGCAGGTTTTGATATAGGAACACTACTCAACTGGGAAATCAGTTTTGTTGATGATAACGGATTAACCTACTCATGGACTTCCACACCTGCCGGATTTACAAGTAGTGCTTCTCAATTTATAGAATCAATTAGTTCTGCAATTACTTTTCATCTGGATGTGAGTAATTCGTCACAAGGATGCAGTAATACAGGTAACCTGGTCATGGATGTTTTGCCGACTCCAGCACCCACGGCAACAACCAATGCTCCGATTTGTACTGGTGAGCAATTAACTGTTGGAGTAGATGCATATAGCAGCTACCAATGGAGTGGCCCAAATGGATTTAACAGTACATTACAAAATCCGGTTGTATCCGGGAATGCACAGTCAGCTCATGCCGGAACCTATACCGTCACAGTTACAAATACATTCCTGTGTACTGCTTCAACATTCGTCAATGTGACTGTGGATGCACGGCCGGTACCTTATATCATTAATCAGACAAATGTGAGTTGCTTCGGAGCTGGTGATGGTGAGGTTGAAGTCGGAAGCAGTGGTGTGGGGCCGTTTACCTTTGACTGGGGTTTTGGATCGGATTATGCCAATACGACAACAATTTCGAATTTAAGTGCCGGATCATTCAATGTCAGTGTGTGGGCTGATAATGGTTGTCAAAGTGATCCCGATCTGGGAGTAACAATTACAGAGCCAACCCAATTGGTTGTGAGTCCGTCAATGAATGGCGGAACATGTGTAGGGGAAACCATTTATCTTTATTCCAATGCATCGGGAGGAACACCAGGCTATAGTTACAGCTGGAGTGGTCCAAATGGCTTTAGCAATAACAGTGAGAACCCTTCAATCAGTAATATCTCACTGGCTGAAAGCGGTACCTACACCATCACAGTAACTGACAATAACGGATGTTCGGAATCATCAATAATTAACATAACGGTAAATGCATTACCGGTTGTTACCATCACACCTTCAGGCAGCACGACCTTCTGTGACGGAGGCAGTGTCAATCTTGATGCTTCAGCCGGTGCAAGCTGGTTATGGAGTACAGGATCAACCAATCAGATGATCACAGTTACAACAACAGGAAACTATGCGGTAACCGTAACGGATGGCAACGGATGTTCATCTACGGCATCAGAAATAGTAACGGTAAACAGTCTGCCGGTTGCAAGCATTAGTGGTTCATCAACGGGATGTGGTGAAGTTATACTCACTGCCTCAGGGGGTAATTCCTATCAATGGAATGGCGGAGTAACACCCGGAGCGGCAACAAATACCTTTAATTCAAGCGGATCGTACAGTGTTATAGTTACAGATCTGAATGGATGCAGTGCATCTGCTACAGAACTTGTAACTGTAAAGGCATTACCTACAGCTATCTTGACCGGTACCGGTAACTTATGCTTAGGTAATTCAGGAACAGTTGCACTTAATTTTACCGGTACGGGGCCCTGGTCATACACCATCAGCGGAGATGGTGGTCCTTTTAACGGAACGGCAATAAATGCAACCGAGAATGTATCAGTTACTCCTGTTACAAGCGGAATAAAAACTTATTCAATTTCAGCATTAAGTGATGCTAATTGTGTCGGAAGCGGAAGTGGATCAGCTGTATTCAAAGTAAGCACATTTGGGCCGCAAAATACAGTTAAGGAACCAACTGCACCTGTAAGTTCTTGTTCAGGTAATATTTCGCTGATTACAAGCAATGTAGTTAATGGTGAAAATATTGAATACTCATGGAATACAGGTTCAAATTCATCTGAAGTGTTATTCAGTGATAATGTTAACGGCCCGTTTGTTGCAGGTCCATTCAAAACCACAACAGCACAGGTTTATGCACAGTTCAATACTCTCAGTCAATGGTCATCCGGATATAATATTTGTGTCCAGGGAGAGAATGGTTGCGGAGTAACAAATAACCGCTGTACTTTTGTAAGGGGGTTAGTATCAGTGCCTGCTGGAATTATAGGTTCAGTTGTTCAATGCTCTCAGGCATCAAATCAGGAATATAGTGTAGCAACTCCGCTACCTGATGGAGTAGAAACTTTTGTATGGAGTTTTAGTGTTCCGGGAGCTATTATAACTTCATTAGACCCACCGTTAAATAGCCAGGTAACGATTGATTTCCCAACCTTCACTGCCGGAACATTATCTGTTAAATCAGCCTTATCTTGTCTTGGATCTTCCATGAGTGCGGCCCGTACAATGACGATAAGTAATGCCCCGATACCACCTGCAGTACCATCTGGTCCAGGTAAAATTTGTCCTGGTCAGACTTATACCTATTCTGTTCCTTTGGTTAATGGTGCAAGTACATACAACTGGACTGTACCTGCTAACGCAACGATAAACAGTGGTGCCGGCACCAATAGCATAACAGTTGAATTTAATGCTACACCCGTTAATTTTTCGAATGCCAGTGTATCTGTCAGTACTGCAGGAATCTGTTTAGTAAACAGCAGCCAAAGCCAGAAGACAATCAGCAGCCTGGTACCTTCAACGCCAGGAGCTATTAGTGGAATAACAACCAGTGCCTGTGACGGCCCATACACCTATTCTGTATCACCGGTATCCGGAGTTATATATAATTGGACTTGGCCTGCAGGTGTAACCAACAATACGCTTGATGGGTTTAATTCAATCAATTTGCAGTTTCCGAATAATTTTGTGAATGGACAGATTAGCGTTACAGCTCAAGCTTCCGGATGTTTGGTTGAAAGTAATCCCAGAACACTTAATGTAAAAGGTTCTCCGGCAACCCCTGGAATCATATCATCAATATTCCCGCCTTGTAATTTAGATCCTGGTCAATTTGAAACCACACCGGTGACCGGAGCCACAAGTTATCAATGGACAGTACCGGCCAATGGAACGACACTTGATAATGGTCAGGGAACTACTACAATTGATGTAACATGGGGAGTAGGGAGCGGAGTCCTAATTGTAAAAGCACTGAATAGTTGTGGTCAGAGCGGATCCCGGACCCTAACCTACACTCCCGGATGTCGCCTCAGCAACCAGGAATCAGAACAGGCAGGAATAAGCTCATTGACTGTTTATCCGAATCCTGCCAGTACAAATGCAACAATGGCATTTAATGCTGCTGAAAATGGAGATTATGCAATGAGCCTGCAAGATGTAAGCGGACGGATCGTATTGATGACAGTTATTACTGCTCAGGCTGGAACCAATGTTGTTGAAATGGATTTAAGCAACTATGCCAAGGGAATGTACCTGATCATGCTTAAGTCAAAAGACAGCATTGAAAAATCAAGACTGGTAATTGAATAAAATTTTCAATTTTTTAAGAAGGCTGCCTGACTTTCAGGCAGCCTTCTTTTTTGGAGTACTATTTAAAGAGACTGTAATGAAAAGTTCCAGAAAATAAATCTAAAATTACCCGAATACCTGTAACAGCTGATGATTTATTACTTTATACAACTTGAGTCAAAGATATCCTGACCAGGAACAATGCTGCCTAAACCGGAATTTGATTCCGATTTCTTCTCATATTTGCAGTTGAGCTAGAGTCCAGATGGCAATAAATAAGAATCATGAATTTGGCGACTTGGATGGGGTTAAGTGTAGTATCGTAGAAAAGGATATTCCCATTGATCGTGCTCATTTCCTGAAAAACCTGCTGGATGCAAACGGCTATAAAACAGTTCTCATAAAAGCAGTAGCTCCGAACACAGCAAAAGCCGCAAATACTGAAACTTCCACAGAGAGCGACCTGCCTGCTAAAGCAGAAAAATTTACACTCGGGGTAACTGATTTATCTTTTAATGCTGTTAATGCAGTGTTTGGCAGGCTACTCCGAACTTCAAGCGGGAAGGTTGTTACTTTATCGTTCTGGAATCAGGAAGATTCATTTTCAGATGATTCTATCCCTTATTTCAGTAAATAGGCAATCCGTTTTTCATTGTCAAAAAAAAATTACATTTGCACTCCTTTTCAGTAGGGGATAAATTTAATTGATTTGCCTCGAAATAATAGATTCCTCCTTAGCTCAGCTGGTTAGAGCATCTGACTGTTAATCAGAGGGTCGCTGGTTCAAGTCCAGCAGGGGGAGCAAGGCGATGATTATTCATCGCCTTTTTTTATCGGATGCCATCAATTCCTGTGAACGGAAAATTTCCTGAACTCTTGAATAAGCTCATCGGCAAGCATAAATCCATTCATTCTCCAGACCGGCTCCCCGTTTTTAAAAAGCATTAATACCGGTACACTCTTAATTGAATAGTGTCCGGCCAGGGATGTTGCCCGATCAATATTTATTTTATAAACCGAGAATCCATGCCCCATTCTCTTTTTTACTTCATCCAGAATGGGATCCAGAATTTTGCAAGGCTCACACCAGTCAGCATAGAAATCAATTAAAACCAAGGGGTGATTTATTATTTCAGCAGGAATTTTTTCAGTCATAATCAATAAACAGGTTGAAGAGAGTCAGCTGCAAATCAATCAATAAACTTTGACCTGATTATCACTGAAGTGCAACCATTTTCTGAAAAATCAGTTTAAACCAATAAACCAAATTCACCTTCCATGGGAATGCCCAAAAAGAAACTTTATTCCAATGCTGCTGCCTTTATATTTATAATGGTACTTGCTTCATTAATTGCAGTAAAAATCAATTATTTTACTGAATATCAGTTCAAAACAAGTTCTGTAGCTTCCGTTGACGGTTCAATGGTTGAAAACCAAATTCCAGTGGCTGGTTGGCTGACAAACTCGTTAACCCAGCCATCTTACTCACCGGAATTAGCGGGTTATTTGACTGAACTTACCAAAGCCAATCACTGGAATATTGAATATTATCAGCCAAATTTAACAGGTGAGAGGATTATTTGTAACGAAATTCCATTTGTTGTCGGTTATACAATAAAAAGTAAGTCTTTTGATAAACAGGATTTCAGCATTCTGATGGAGAATGAAAATACATTTAAGTTAACTTATTCATTTGGAGGAATAAAGAGAATCCGGATTGTAAAAGGAGGGCAACAGGTTAATGAGATTGAATTAAATATAAAGATAGAGAGGAATAAGAATCTTCTCCCGTTTCAGAAAAAAGATTTTAACGGGAAGCCTGTCCTTGTCAGAATATATTCTCCACAAGCTTATTCTGAACACTTACTTGCACATCATGTTTCTGTTGAATCTAAAAATAATACTTCAACTGTTATTACGGTTAATTATTCCGATCCACAAAAGGCAAAAGCAATTGCTGATGCCCTAGCTAATAAGCTGGCATCGGTGTCCTATGAAAGTGAAAATCAAAAATTAGAGAAACAACTTAATAAAGTGGTTGAACAGATGGGCACCTTATCTGTACCCTTGTTTTCAGCCAATCAGACTCAGTATCCGTACAATATCAGCCATGCGCAATTGATCTCATTAGTGGATAAACGGAACGAATTAAAACTCAGACTTTCTGAATTGGATAATCTTCATCACTATTTAAGACAAAACAGAACAGATGGAAATGCCGTTCCTGAATTCGGAGTTCTTTCTGATCCGGTATTTGCCGAGTATATTACTTCGCTGAATAAATTAATTCATCAGATTCAAAATACGCAGAGTCAACAAGAGAAACAGAGGCTGGAAACAGAAGCAGAATTTCTTAAAAATTCACTTACCGAAGGGCTCCGAAATACCCGTAAATCAGTTGCGCTCCAACTTGAAGAAACAGGAAGGATGATTGCCACAGTTTCAAATTCAGGATACCTTCAGCAGCCTGAGATTAAGGAGGAAGTTTCATCAGTAGCACGAGATCTGGCTGTAAAAAAGTATCATTTATTACTCGAAAAGAAAGCATTAATTATAGATAGACCAGATGTTATTTCTGCTCAGATTCCGTTAAGAACAGATCATCCTGATGAAGCATCAGTGTGGATATTCGCATTGATTTCCGGTTTGCTGATATCGGGTTTCATAATCAGAATGAGAACCCGAAGCACCCAAGCTCCAGTTCAGGCAGTGATAAGCAGAGAACCGGGTGAATATTCATTTGCTGTCATTGATTATAAAAAAAGAGTAACTCCGGAAAATCAGTTTGCACAATGGGCATCTGACATAAAAATGCTGAATTCTGGCAAGAAAACCCAAATCATCACAATCTGCAATTCAGATAAGAAAAGTATTCTCATTGCCACAAATGAATTGGCAAAGCAATTAACAGTTTTAGGGAACAGGGTGTTGCTGGTTGATTGTGAAAAAGACCTCAAGACCTTTTTAAAGGTATTTGGTTTGTCGCAAACGCTCCCTTTAACAGATGTTCTTATAAGTGATCAGGAACTGGAAGCATCAGTTAGTGAAACATCAGAAAGCCGCCTTTCAGTTGTCCATCTGGGGGCAAACCGGATGGAATTCCATCCTTTATTCCTTGTAGGTAAGCTGGATGAGCTGATTTGTTTGACAAGGGAGAATTTTGATATCATATTACTTGTTTCGCCCTCAGTTGAAGATCTCATGACCCTGCCACTTTTGAGGATGTCTGAAATCGGATTTATTGCAGGTGAAAATGCAGACAACACCAGCCAGGCAGTTCACAGGTGGAGAACCATCTTCAGGTTGGAACATATCTATACCACCAGAATAATCTTACCCCGATCCTTTAAAACAAGTAAAAAAGACAAGGGTACTGTAAGACAAATAAAAAATACCCAATCAGGAGATGAGAAAATTTCCTGGTTACGTAAAGTAGCACTTTGGTTTTATTGATTCGTAGCAGCACATTATACGAATGTCTGATCTAAACCGGGAATTCACAGGATGAAAATCATACTTTAATACGTTTAGTCTTTAACGAGAAAACTGCATTTTTGCATCGTAAACAACAAGGAGTCAGGCTGTCAACCCCAAATTCTGCTTCACATGGATAATCTGAGTCGGCAATTTTTAAATACCTTTAAGCAACAAACAATTGACATAAAATATGCAGTTCTTAATTATTCAGTATCTTCGGTAAACGGGGATTCTATTAACAACCTCGATATTTTAATTGTACAACCGGAATTAAACCGGCTGGTTAAGTTTTTCTCAAGAGCTGAAGGATTGGATTATTTTCGTATAAGATCCCGAAAGTTTCAGTACGATATTGAACTTGTCTTCAGGGACCATTCCGAAATGAAGATAATGACAAAGTCAAATTTGCAGTTTAATACTGTTTGTATAACAACCCCGTATACAGTAATAGAATCTGTAACCTGTAAAGACGGATTTAAAGTACCTTCACTTCCTTACCTGTTCGAGTACCATTTGCTGGACTCCATTACCAGGCAATCCGATCTTTCGCAAACCTGTGTTAATCTAGTCAGCTGCTGTTCAGCTGAGGAGCGTGCTCAGGTGTTTTCATACATTGTATCAAAGTACAGATTTGTAATAAATACGCTGGATGATTTATTTCATTACAAAGCTAAAAATGCCAAAGCAGTTATGAATTACTATAGCCAGCAAAAGGGGAATATGCTTTTGCGTTTCATCAGTTCTGTCGTTAACCCGTTCAGGTACCGTATAGATTTAATAATTGCCGGAAGCTGGATTTACTATTATAAAGAAGAGGGCAACCGGAATGATCATTTCCCTGAAGAGTTACTTACACGCACTTCCTACTTTAAAGCAGGTTGACGATTCAACTGGTAGAGAAATGCTTGAGTAGTCCGGGCAATTACTTTTTCTATTTTCTCAAATTCAATTCCTGTTGCTTTACGGATTTTATGGTTTACAAACTGCACCTGTTTAATTCCTGACAGAGCCGTTTCCTTAGTAATAAAAGGTTGTTTTCCGGTAATAAAGGATTTTAACAAAGCACTTTTCCAGGCAAGACCCGCTAAGATTTTCCCAGCCCGGTAAGATGGTCGCTTTTTACCTAACCCATCTGCTATTGCAAACAATAATTCAGCATATGATTTATTTTCAGCCACAACAATAAACCGCTCGGAGTGGATTTCACTTTCCATGAGCCTGATCATACATTCAGCTACATCAGTAGCCGACACCACTCCGGTTGTTCCTTCCGTAAAAAACCGAAGCCCATCCCACACGCTACTGATCAGCCGACCGCTTCCCCAATGCCAGTTACCGGCTCCAATGATAATGCCCGGATTCACAATAACAGCATTGAGCCCTTCGGCAACAGCTCTCCATACTTCGCGTTCAGCAAGCTGCTTGCTGATTGCATAATTGGAATTTTCCCTGGTATTCTTCCAGGGAGTATCTTCAGTAATCTGCTGCGATTCATCAGTCCGATTAATGGCAGCCACCGAGCTGACATAACACAGCTTGTGTACTCTGTAATCCAGGCACAGATTAACAATATTGGTTGTTCCCGATACATTGGTGCGAATCAGCTTCTCTGCATCACTGGGATTGAAAGAAACAGCTGCAGCACAGTGATAGACCTTTTCGGCTCTTTTTATTATTTCTGACAGGCCTGCTACATCTGTGATATCACAATCAATCCATTCAATCTTATTGAATTGCTCCGGATGTGATTCAAACAAAAATCTGACTGACCGGAGAGAAGAATTTTTCCGTTTGACAGCCAGTATCTTCTCACTGCCTGAAGTAAGGCTCAGCAACAGATGAGAGCCAAGCAATCCTGTTCCTCCGGTTACAACAATCATCAATATAGAATATTAAGTCAACCTAGCAGTTTTTTAATATCATTCAGCTTCAGCAGAGCTTCTACGGGAGTAAGGGTATGAATATCGGTTTTTAGGAGCTCATCCCTAATTTTCTCCAGTGCAGGATCATCGAGCTGAAAGAAACTTAACTGAAGGGTATCTTTTTCTTTTTTGTGATTTGCTTCTTTAATGAGTTCACTGTTGCTGTGAGCCTGCTCCAATAATTTCAGCATTTGTGCTGCTTTCTCAATTACTGATGATGGCATGCCTGACATTTTAGCAACATGAATTCCGAAACTGTGCTCGCTTCCGCCCGGAACCAGCTTTCTCAGAAAGATCACTCTTTTATCAGATTCTTTTACAGCAATATGAAAATTCTTAATCCGGGTGTATGACGATGCCATTTCATTCAGTTCATGGTAATGAGTAGCAAATAAGGTGCGTGCTTTTGCCTGAGGATTACTATGCAGGTAATCAGCAATTGCCCATGCAATGGATATCCCGTCATAGGTGCTTGTACCTCTGCCGATTTCGTCTAAAACTACCAGGCTATCAGGTGTAATGTTATTCAGGATACTGGCAGTTTCATTCATTTCCACCATGAAGGTAGATTCACCGGATGAAATATTATCGCTGGCTCCAACCCGCGTAAATACCTTATCACAGATTCCGGTAATTGCTGAATCTGCAGGTACAAAACTTCCTGCCTGAGCCATAATGGTAATCAAGGCTGTTTGCCTGAGTAAGGCAGATTTTCCACTCATATTTGGACCGGTAATCACAAGAATTTGCTGGTTGTTATTATCAAGGGTTACATCATTGGCAATGTATGATTCACCGGCAGGCATCAGTTTCTCTAACACCGGATGCCGGCCACCTTTGATAAGTGTAACACATTCATCACTCATTTCTGGACATACATAATGATTGGTATATGCAGACTGGGCGTAAGAAAGCAGGCAGTCCAGTTGTGCAACCAAAAAGGCATTGGCCTGAATGACTTCTGTATAAGGTTGTGTAAAAGCCAGCAGTTCTGCAAAGAGAGTTCCTTCAAGAGCAAGCATTTTTTCTTCGGCTCCCAGAATTTTCTCTTCGTAGCATTTCAGCTCTTCTGTTACATATCTCTCGGCATTGGTAAGTGTTTGCTTACGAATCCAGCTTGCAGGAATCTTATGCTTATGGGTATGGGTAACCTCAATATAATAGCCGAAAACATTATTAAAACCTACTTTGAGTGAGTTTATTCCGGTACTTTCAATTTCCTTTTGTTGCAGTCTTGATAAATGTTCCTTACCTGATATTGAGACATTCCTTAATTCATCCAGTTCTTTCGCAACCCCTGATTTGATAAATCCTCCTTTTACTGATGAAGAAGGTGAATCATCAACCAGAAACTGATTGATCTTATCAGTTAAAATGTGGCAGTCATTTAAAGTTTCGGCCAAGGAAATCAAGGCAGGGCCACCTGTGGAAATAGCTGCTTCCTTAAGTGGTGTTAATGCTTTTAAGCTCTTCTTCAGCTGAACAATTTCTCTGGGTGATACTTTGTTCATAGCCACCTTGGTAATCAGCCTTTCGAGGTCGCCAATCTGCCGGATGTATTTTCGCATTTCATCGGCAGCCTGCAGATTGTTTAACAGGCAGGCTACCATTTCATGGCGTTTTACAATTTGTTTCTTGTCGCGCAGAGGCATCAGTAGCCAGCGCCTGAGCAGCCTGGCACCCATTGGAGTAAGGGTGTGGTCCAGGATTTCAATCAGGGTTTTTGCATCTGGCTGAACAGAGGATACTAACTCAAGATTCCGAATGGTAAAGCGGTCCATCCACATATACCGGACATCATCCAGCCGGTTAATGCGTGTAATCTGTTTCAAGTCATTCTGCTGCATTTCCGACAGGTAATGCAAGGCAGCACCGGCCGATTGAATTCCTTTTGTCAGCGTATAAATACCAAATCCTTTTAAAGAAGAAGTTTCAAAATGGTCAAGTAATTTTTTATAACTATAGTCTTGTCCGAATATCCAATCGTCAATTCCATAAATATAATACTGGCTTCCAAAACGACTGCTAAACAGATGGGTCATCTGTTTTGTCATAACCACTTCACTGGGCTGATATTGCTGAAGCCACCTGTCAATGTGATCATGTGTTCCTTCAGAAACAAAAAACTCACCTGTTGAAACATCAACCAGTGCAATTCCATAAAGTGGTTCATCTCCGGCAATAACGGCCAGAAAATTATTTGATTTATGGTCAAGTATTTTGTCTGAAACAGCAACCCCGGGAGATACCAATTCAGTAACACCACGCTTTACAATGCTTTTTGCTGTTTTAGGGTCTTCAAGCTGGTCGCAGATTGCAACACGTTGTCCGGCACGAACCAATTTCGGCAAATAAACATCCAGGGCATGATATGGGAAGCCGGCAAGATCCATCTCTGTAGCTGCACCATTGGCGCGTTTGGTCAGAACAATTCCAAGAATCGAAGATGCTTTAACGGCATCTTCATTAAACAACTCATAAAAATCACCAACACGAAATAAAAGCAAGGCATCCGGGTATTGTGCCTTAATGCTTTTGTATTGTTTCATCAAGGGTGTTTCGCCCGGCAGCAGCCGTTTTAACTTATCCTTTTTTGCTGTAAAGGTCTCGCTCATCGGGGTAAAAGTACAAAGTGCTTCTTACCTTTAATTCTTTTGTTAACAAGATGTTGAAATTTTAACATCCGGTTAAAAAGTGCTCTTGATTAATGGCTGTGAAAACAAATAAAAAAAGTTGTTCCGTCCGGAACAACTTTTTTTATTCTAGACTGGAATAACCTTAATCCCAGTTCTGAGTTCTGTTCAGTTTTGCTGATTGCACATTCAATATCTGCCCGGTTACTTCATTAAAAACAAAAGCTAAGATAAAACAGTTGTCAACATTGCATCCAGGTAAAAAATCAACACTGATGCGATGTATGAAATGACCTCCCTGAATCAGGTCAGAAGAAGGAACTGAAACTCCTTTTGCAGGTGTAAGAAGTTGACGAACCACTCCATTGTGTTGGTAGCCAATTATCGGATTCCCCTTGTTGTAGAAAGAACTTGCAGGGTCGTTATTGCCGGCATTCATCTGGTCATAACCATTCCCGTTACCTGTTACATTGTCTTCAATCAAGTAGGCAACCAGTTTGAATTTTCCGGGGAGGTCATTACTGAAACCTGAATGTACGACAACATTTAACAAGCCAGAAGTGACTCTTGATTGTATGGCAAGTCCCATTTCAGGGGTTGCCCCTAATGTTAAGGGCAATGAAACATCCCAGTTCAAATTGGAATTAAGCAGGACACCATTGTATGCAATTCGGTTTTGCATAGCAGACGGCATGCCCGGAATGACACCATTATTCAACATACTATAGACATCAGGTGTTGCACTTTCTGTCATCCTATCATTAAGATGAAAATTTGCTGCAAAAACACGACCAGGGTATCTGACCTTGGCGTTTCGGTATAATTCATCATTCATCGGAGTCCGCTCAGCTGATGCACTTACAAAGGATTCAATCAGAACTTTTTGCGTAAAAGTTGTAGGCGGGGCACCGATTGGTGAAATTACCGCAGCGGATGCTGTACGGTTACTTCCATTTTCATTGGGTACCATGATGTTCTCACTTTCTTTCTGGCAGGAAGCAAATGCCAATCCAATAACGGCAAGTGAAAACAGGTTTGCAATTGTTTTTTTCATGTTGTAGCTGTATTATTTTTTCGTAAATCCTCTGGCAAAAGTGAAGCCGTTGAATTCTGTAATGAATACGGAGGTGGCTAATTCTTACATCTGTAAGTTATTACAACCAGAAAAGAAAAAGTATTCAGATGTTTAATCCTGCCAGCAGATTTAAATACTGAGGAGTTTGTGACTCTTTGGTAAAATGTGTTTTGACCAGCTTGTGAAGAAAATCAGGCAAAGGACGTGTTGCCGGAAGTGATGATACAATTTCTCCGGGGGACAGCACCATTCCGCATTGATGTTTTCTTACAAAATCTGTGTAGTCACCAATGCCTTCTGAAATAAGTACTGGCAACCCTGCTCCTAGGTATTCAGCAAATTTGGTAGGAGATGCAACCTGGTTTGTAACAGAATGATTACGAATTAATATGCCAAAATCGCATGCTGCCAACAGGGAACTTACTTCCTGGTGCTTAACCCAAATTCTGAAAACCTGCCCGGGGAATTCCTGCAACAACTGATCAATATGATTATCTGCAGCCGACATAAATAACAATACTGTGTTTTTGTTTTTACGAAGAAGCGGTTCTAATGACTGCTTCACAAGCCCGAAAGACTGCCATCCGGATACCGAACCGGAATAAGCCAGTACCGTTGCATCTTCTTTGATACCTGATTTTAATCTGATTGCTTTTCTCTCCAGCCTGTTCAGATGGAGAAAACCAAAACTTGAATTCAGCAGGCATGGGATTACTACATGGTGATTTGCACTGTAGGAATACCGGTCCCGCCAATAATCAACCAGTTTTTCTGAAACAGCAATCCTGTAATCCGATTCTAGAACAGCTCTTTTCTCTAACTGGTCAATTGAATTCTTCAGGTTAAAATAGGGTACAACTTCGTATTCAGACCATTCGGCAGCAATTGCACCCCGTCCGTCATATCCGGCTTTCTTAATGATTCCCCATTTGCGACAAAGTAAAGCCAGATTAGTTGCAAGTACACCCCTGCCAAGAATTGAGCGACAGCCGGTCATCAGGCATACAAGTAGCAATAACGGAAGGGAGCATTTCCAGTAATTAGCTTTTGGCAACATCGGCAAGACAATGGCATCATTTACTTCAGATTTTATTTTCTGCTTTGAAGCTGAAAATCTCCTCAACGAAACAAATGACACCAGCCTGACTTCGGCATTAAGTTGCTGATTGAGGTAATTCACCACATCACAGACCTGGCTGCTGTAAACACCTGATGGCTGATCGGCATAGGTAAGGTAAATTAATCTGCTCATATGTTCAGCTCGTGCTCATTCAGGCAGGCTTTAAAATCTGTTTCGATTTCAAAATCGGAAAATGCGTATTCAAGAAACTTTTTGAATAACTGATGATGGTAAGGGGTGATCATTTTAGGGTGTGATAAAAAATGCATGTAATTGTTTACTGCCAAGAATCTCTTATATACAGGCATGGTAACCGGAGTCAGAAGTTCAATCGCAATCCTTTGACGTTTATTTTCCAGAACATCGTATCCGAAACATTTTGGTTTTGGTTGTGGAATGATCGGTTTTGATGCTTGACCATTTCCTTGGGCTGGGAAATTATTTCTTATTAAATAAGGTGAAAACTTCAGCCATAATCTGTCAAGAAATTGCTGAAATGAGCTGAATGGAACGGAGGAAATAGTGAACTGCCTGAATGAGCCCTCCGGTGTTTCTCTGCATTCATCATCTTCAAAACAGTAAATTGATTGTCTTGGGGCCGTGGTAAAATCAAAATACTGTGCATTGGAAAATGAGTAAAACCCCGGTAACACACTCATTTCAAATTTAATTCCGTATTCCTTGAAGAGGTGAATGAAATTGCTAAAAGGCTGAATACACCATCCGCCTGCTCGGAACGTATCAATTGAATAATCCGGGTTTACAGGTCGTATCATTTCAGAGAGGATTTCAACCGAGTCTTTAAATACCATGTTCTGCTGCTTAGTTGAACATTGACTAAACCGGTAACGATCTACATTAGAAAGATCCCATTCATGGGAGTCATTAATATAAACAGCATCAAGCCAGTGAGTATGAATGTGGGGGAAAATATAATGGCCTGATAAAATCAGGTCTGAGAACTGTTCTTGTAATTTGCTAAAATCAGAAGCTGCCTTTTTGTTTCCGCGCCCGGCAAGTTGCTTCAGTTTTACAAGCTGCAGGGTATCAGTAAAAAAGATTGCCTTTGCTCCAAATGCTGAAAGAATCTTCAGGGTGGTGTTAGTTGGAGTAATTTCACACTGCTCCACACTGCCGCTTCTTCTTCCCAGAAACAGTTCATAATCATAAGTCAGAATCAAGAATTTCTTCATCTCAGAATAGGCCAAAAATAGAATGATTGATTTCTATTTTTTAGCTTAAATCACAGGAATGCTTCCGGGCTTTTAAACAACTTGAATTTAAAAACAATTCCTAAGAACAGGCTGGAATTCAGTGCCTGACTTGCTGCTTTGGTTACTTTTGCTGCGCATAGTCAGAATCATTGTGGCTGAAGAAGGTAATAAAATAGCACAACGGGCATTACGCTCATCTTACGTTTCAACGGTGGTGAGTATATCGCTGGTACTGTTTGTAATAGGAGTTTTGGCAATTCTGATTCTGAACGCCCGTCAGGCATCTGATTATTTTAAAGAGAATCTGGCAGTAAATTTTGTGATAAAAAGTTCTGCTTCAGAACAGGAAATAAGAGCTCTTGCTGACGAGCTTCAAAAAGAAGAGTCTGTTAAAGATGCGGTAATCATTACGAAAGAAGAAGCAGCTGAGAAGCTTTCTGAAGAGCTGAATGAGGATTTTGTTAAAATCTTAGGGACCAATCCACTGCTTCCAACTATTGATGTCACCTTTCATGCCGGATTTGCAAACAAGGAAAACATTGGAAATTTTGTGGAGAAATATAATCATCATCCTCAGGTTATGGAGGTCAGGTATGAAGAAACACTGGTTGAAAACCTGGTTTCAAACATTAAAAAAATCAGTCTGATAATTATTGCATTTGGCAGTTTGTTGTTTTTTATTATGATGGTACTGATTAATAATACCATCAGACTAACCCTGTATGCAAAACGATTCCTGATAAAAAGTATGCAGCTGGTCGGAGCCACGAGAGGATTCATCCGCTGGCCATTTTTGGCAAGAGGAATGTTAAGTGGTCTTTACGGAGCCATTATTGCCAATATTTTGTTATTGGTATTATTGCTGTTTGTACAACGGGGGATGACAGATTTATTCGGGCTGACTGACATTAAGTTTATGATTATTCTTTTTGGGATCGTATTGGCTTCCGGAATTTTTATTTCTACAGTCAGTACCTGGTTTGCAGTGAACCGTTATCTTCGTAAAAGTTTTGATGATTTATTTTAAAGCGTAAAATTAATGGCAACAAAGACCAACCAACCGACTGCTAAAAAACAAACAGCTGCTAAGTCTGATTTTTCATTTGGCCGGATTAATTACCTGTTAATGATTTGCGGAATCGGGCTGATTCTACTTGGTTTTATTCTCATGTCAGGCGGTAAATCAGATGATCCGAATGTGTTCAATCCGGAAGTATTTAGTTTCAGACGAATTACACTGGCTCCCATTGTGGTTCTTTCAGGGTTTATTTTAAATATCTATGCTATCCTGAAAAAATCAAAAGATTAATCTGCTGCGCGTTTTTCTCTGAATATGAATTTTATTGAAGCTGTTATACTTGCCATTATTGAAGGGATAACTGAGTTTCTTCCAATTTCTTCAACAGGCCACATGATTATTGCTTCCTCACTGATGGGGATTGCCGAAGATGATTTTACTAAAACATTCACCGTCTCCATTCAGTTTGGGGCAATTCTTTCTGTTGTATGGCTCTATCGTGACCGGTTTATTCCAAAAGGTGGATTAAACAAGACCTTGATCGGGTTTTATCAGAAAATACTGGTAGCATTTATTCCGGCCATGATCATTGGCTTTCTGCTGGATGATTTTATAGATGCGTTACTTGGTAACGTGCTGGTTGTTGCCTTTACATTATTTGCCGGAGGAATTTTCATCCTTTTTCTGGATGTCTTCATTCGTGAACACAAAGACCAGAACAGCGAAAAAATTACCACTCGCAGAGCATTTATCATCGGGTTGTATCAGTGTATTGCGATGATTCCGGGTGTATCACGCTCAGCTGCTTCAATTATTGGTGGCCTCCAACAACAGCTCAACCTGAAGACTTCTGCCGAATTCTCATTTTTTCTGGCGGTACCAACCATGTTTGCGGCCACTTCATATAAAACACTGAAGTTTTTCAAAGAAGGAATAAGTGTAGATCAGAATCAGATATGGATGCTGATTGTTGGGAATGTGGTTGCTTTTATTGTTGCAGCATTAGCAATAAAATCATTTATTGGGTTTCTAACAAAATATGGGTTACGGGCTTTTGGTTATTATCGGATTGTGATTGGGATATTGATTATTATACTTGTAGCCTTCGGAATTGATCTTAAAATAACCGGATGAAAGCATCTTTTGATTTTTTCAAAGGAGAAGTGCTGCTTATTAATAAACCGTTACACTGGACTTCTTTTGATGTAGTTAATAAAATTAAGAAGCTGCTCGGGAAATCCATACCACCTAGCCAGCCTGTGAAACTCAGAGTGGGCCATGCCGGTACCCTCGATCCCCTTGCAAGCGGACTGTTAGTTATCTGTACTGGGGCTTTAACTAAACAAATAGAAAAATTTCAAGAGGCAGAGAAGGAATACACCGGCACATTTTTCATGGGAGCTACTACTTCTTCCTATGACCTGGAAACCCAACCTGAAAATTTTTCAGATACCGGTTTGCTCTCGGAAGCAATCATTAACAACTGTGCAAAAAAATTAACCGGAGATCAGATGCAAGTACCACCTGCACATTCGGCAATGAAAGTCGAAGGTCAGCGGGCTTATAGCCGGGCCAGAAAAGGGCAACAAGTAGAACTTAAAGCCAGGCCGGTTACCATATATAATTTTGATATAACCGGAATAGAACTTCCACTGGTTCACTTCCGGATTGTTTGTAGCAAAGGAACCTATATCCGCAGTATTGCAAATGATTTTGGCAAGCTGGCTGCAACAGGAGCTTATCTGTATTCGTTGTGTCGAACCCGTATCGGTCAGTTCAGGATCGAACAGGCAATAAATATAGAAGAGTTAGAAGAATTGCTGATTAGCCCTCAAGAGTAAGGATCTTATTTACATCAAAAATCAGATTAACCTGCCCAGCCTTCCCGGTCAAGACTTCGGTATTGGATTGCTTCAGCCAGGTGCTCAGTTTGGATGTCAGCACACTTGTCAAGATCAGCAATGGTTCGTGAAACTTTCAGAATTCTGTCATAGGCTCTTGCTGATAATCCAAGTTTTTCCATTGCAGTTTTCAGCAGCTGGATGCCGGCTTCAGGCAACTTACAGTATTCAGGCAGTTGCTTGGCAGATATCTGCGCATTACAGTAAGTACCGGGCTGGCCGGTAAAGCGTTCTTTCTGCTTTTCACGGGCTGTAATCACCCGCTTCCTTACTTCATCGCTCTTTTCAGAAGGTCTTTGTTTTGATAGTTCACTGAAAGAAACCGGAGTTACTTCTACATGCAAATCAATCCGGTCGAGCAAAGGGCCTGAGATTTTATTCAAATACTTCTGAACCACTCCAGGGGCACATACGCATTCCTTCTCAGGATGATTAAAATAGCCACAGGGACAGGGATTCATACTGGCAACCAGCATAAAGGAAGCAGGGTATTCAATTGAAAATTTTGCACGGGAGATCGTTACCTTTCTCTCTTCTAACGGCTGGCGCATCACCTCCAGGACGGTACGCTTGAATTCGGGAAGCTCGTCTAAAAAAAGAACTCCGTTATGAGCCAGTGAGATTTCACCTGGCTGAGGCACACCGCCACCTCCAACCAGAGCTACGTCACTGATGGTGTGATGAGGCGACCGGAAGGGACGTGATGAAATTAAGGATGCCTGCTTTCCGGTCTTGCCTGCTACCGAATGAATTTTTGTGGTTTCAAGTGCCTCGTTTAATGTCAGTGGCGGAAGTATGGTGGGTAACCTTTTTGCAAGCATGGTTTTTCCGGCACCCGGTGGCCCGATCAGAATAACATTATGGCCTCCGGCAGCTGCAATTTCCAATGCCCGTTTAATATTCTCCTGTCCTTTTACATCACTAAAGTCAAATTCACTCTGGCTTTGCCGCGTATAGAACTCATCACGTGTATTCACAACAACCCGGTTAAGAGCATGATTACCAGTAAAAAAATCAATCACCTCACGAATTGAGCTTACTCCGTAAACTTCCAGACTGTCTACTATAGCTGCTTCGCGGGCATTAGTCTCAGGCAGAATAAAGCCTTTAAATCCTGCATTCTGTGCTTCAATTGCAATTGGTAATGCGCCTTTAATGGGTTGTAGTCCACCATCGAGTGATAACTCACCCATAATCATATAGTGCTCAAGTTGCGAAGCATCAATCTGCCTGCTGGCAGCCAGAATTCCTATTGCAATTGTTAGATCATAGGAAGAGCCTTCTTTTCGGATATCGGCCGGTGCCATATTAATGGTTGTTTTCATTCCCGGCATTTTGAAACCTATATTTTTTAAAGCAGCTTCAATTCTCTGTTGACTTTCCTTGACTGCATTATCAGGCAGTCCTACCAGATAGAACCGGCTTCCCTGAGAGCAGTTAACTTCTACCGTAATGGTAGTTGCATTAATACCATAAACTGCACAACCATAAGTTTTAACCAGCATAAGAAATACGTTCAGGCAACTGCCTTTTCAATGAGCAAAATAAAGCAATGAATCAGCTTAATATGAATTTCTTGTGCCCGGTCTGCAAATTCGGAGAACGGAGCGCGTATTTCCACGTCACAAAGATTTTTTAAATACCCTCCGTCTTTTCCGGTAAGAGCAATGACTTTCATTTTTTTATTCCGAGCAGCGTAGGCTGCCTGAATGATATTTGAAGAATTGCCACTGGTAGAAATACAAAGCAGGATATCGCCTTGGTTGCCTAGTCCTTCAATAAAACGGGAAAAAACAAATTCAAATCCATAATCATTAGCGGTACAGGTCAGGTAAGCAGGATCACTGATCGAAAGAGCGGGAAGCGGTTTACGGTTATTTCTGAATCTTCCGCAAAGCTCCTCGGCAAAATGCATTGCATCGCACATACTGCCTCCGTTACCGCAGGAAATAATTTTGCCTCCTTGTTTAATTGAACGGATCATAATACCGACAGCCTGTTCAATAAGAGAGAGGTTATTGGCATCTGCAATAAAAGCCTCAAGTGACTGTTGCGCTTCGGTTAATTGCTGAAGGATAAGTTCTTTCATTAGGATTACTTCCTCTTTTTATACCGGCAAAGCCCTTCTTCCAGAAACTGGTTATATATATTGATCTCAGGAGTATATCCTCTGGGCCTGGCTAATAATTTTCCGTTATTATCCAATGGAACATAGTAAGGCTGCGAATTGGTCTTGTACAGGGAGGCTTGCATCTCACTCCATTTATTACCCAGTGTCTTTATTTTCTTTCCGGTGATTTTGGAAACATACTGTTCATCCGTAGGCAACGGTTCCCTGTCATCCACATGCAGGGAAATAAGAACATAATCCTCTCTGAGTTTTTTAAGTATCTGGTTGTCAGACCACACATTATCTTCCATTTTCCGGCAGTTAACGCAGCTCCATCCGGTAAAGTCAATCAATACCGGTTTACCCTGTATTTTTGCATAACGCATTCCTTCATCGTAATCATGAAAGCAGTTCAGGTTATGTGGACAGTTAGCATTTGTTAATCCTGTATTCCATTCCTTATAAAATTCAGGAGGCGGGAAACCACTGATCAGTTTTAAAGGAGCGCCCCACAATCCCGGGATAAGATATACCGTAAAGACCAGCGTTAAAATCCCTATCAGTAATCGTGAGGTCCCGATTCCCTGGCTTTCACTGTCATGAGCAAGTTTAAGCCAGCCTAACAGATAGACTCCCAGCAACCCGAAGATAACAATCCAGATTGCAATAAAAATTTCACGATAAAGGATTCCCCAGTGATAGGTCAGATCCACATTACTTAAAAATTTAAATGCCAGGGCTAATTCCAGAAAACCCAGTGAGATTTTAACTGTATTCAGCCAGCCTCCGGATTTCGGGAGGGAATTCATCCATCCCGGAAAGGCTGCAAATAATGCAAATGGTAAAGCCAGGGATAAAGCAAAGCCACTCATCCCAATGAGCGGACCAAGATAGCTTCTGCCCTGAGCCGCTTCAACAAGCAAGGTTCCGATAATCGGACCGGTACAGGAAAACGAGACCAGGGTCAGGGTAAATGCCATGAAGAAAATACCAACCAATCCGCCTGTGTCACTGGCGCGGTCGGCTTTATTAACCCATGAGCTGGGAAGAACGATTTCAAAGGCTCCGAAAAATGAAATTGCAAAAATCAAAAAGATAAAAAAGAAGGAAAGATTAAAAAAAGCATTGCTTGCCAGTTCGTTCAGTGCATCTGAACCTAAGGTAATGGTAACCAGTAATCCAAGTCCAACATAGATAAACATAATAAAAAATGCATAGATCAATGCATTTCTGATTCCTTTTTTACGGTTACCGCTTCGCTTAGTAAAGAAACTGACAGTTAAGGGAATCATTGGAAAAACACAAGGTGTTAGCAATGCCAGCAGCCCTCCTAAAATACCACCAATAAAAATGGCCCACAAGGAGGTATAATCTTTGACTGCACCCTGGGTTTCACCACAGCCATCTTCAAGTTCAGTATAATCAATAGGTGTAGCTGCTAACTCAACAGAATCTTCGTTTGAAATAATTAATGTATCCTCTTGAGGGGTTGCAACTTCGGTTAGGTCTGGTTGCTCGGCCGGAATAACACCATTAGTTGTATTATTTGTCGGGTTTATAATAAACTCAAGTTCAGCATCATCAGGAGGCAAGCACATCTGATCATTACAGATCTGGTAATTGATGGAGGCATTTATTTTAAAAGACGTATTATTTTTAATTTTAATTTTCTGTGAGAAATATGAATCATTAGTCAGATAAGTTACTACAAATCCCCAGGTTGGGTCGTCTTCACTGATTGTAGCGGTTTCTTTTATCTTTCCGTCCAGAACATAATCAGGTGATGGGGTAAAAACAATTTCAGTTGGAATCGGTCCTTCCCCGTTAATGACCTGGCTGAAAATATGCCAGCCTTTCTCCATCACCGGCTGGATGATTAAAGTTGCTTTCGAGTCACTTTTCTGCTCAACGGATGATTTCCATTTTATAGGATTGATAATCTGTGCAGCTGATAAAAACGGGATAATCAGCAGTAAAATAAAAATTGAGAAACGCTTCATTAATTTTTACTCATCAGGAACCAAACAGGGATGTAAAATTAGTATTTGTAGATTTTAGTTCTGGTTTCAGATAGTTTTAATAGTTAAAAAAAGACTGTAAAAGATTTTTTACGATTGCTGTGCTACACCCGGCAACCGGATTGAGCAGAAGTGGGCCTACCTGGGATCGAACCAGGGACCACCTGATTATGAGTCAGGTGCTCTAACCGTCTGAGCTATAGGCCCTGCCTTATTGAAAGGTGTGCGAAAATAAAAAATCCTGCCCTTATAAGGCAGGATTTTAAGAGGTCGCGAGCAGATTCGAACTGCTGTACAAGGTTTTGCAGACCTCTGCCTAGCCACTCGGCCACGCGACCATGCCGGCAAACTTAATTCATTTACAAAAAACAGACGGAAGATTGTAATACGCACCCAACAAAAAAGCGAACTGTAAAATTCACAATAAAATTGAGGTCGCGGATAGATTCGAACTACCGTAGAAAGTCTTGCGGACTTACGCCTACCACTCGGCCACGCGACCCTTTAAATTATGGTCAAAACTTAAAAGACCGTTCTTAAAATCAAAAAGAATTTGGCTGGCATATTTAATTGATTGGTGAACAACCTTAATTCTTATATGAAATTTCAACAGTTGCTTTTTCAACATAGCCATTAACAGGCGGATTAAGTTTTGAAACTTTTACTGTCAGATTTTTAAAATGTTGCAAATTTTCTGAAAGTGATTTTAAAATCCGTGAGGCAACATGCTCAATCAGGTTAGAGCGAATAGCCATTTGCTGCCTTACAATATCCACGATCAGGGTATAATCAGTAGTATTTTGAAGCTGGTCAGATTCCATGGCATCATCCATAGCGGTTTCAAGCCAGACATCAACAATATATCGGCCTCCGATTCGGTCTTCTTCTTCCAGGCAACCATGAAATGCATAGCATTCTATACCTTCAACAGAAATAACTCCATTCATCATTCTTTTTTCTTTAATTCTTTAGCCCAGGTATCTTTCAGGGTAACGGTACGGTTGAAAATCTGTTTTTCAGCCGTAGAATTTTTATCTGCAAAGAAGTATCCCAAACGCAAGAACTGATAGTGTTCTACGGGCTGTGCTTCTGTTAGAGCATATTCGGCCATTGCATGATGAATAATCCTGCAGGAATCCGGGTTAAGGTCATTTGTGAAATCGTTTGCTCCACCGGGGTTCTCAGAACGGAAAAGTCTATCATAAAGCCTGACTTCTACAGAAGTGCAATTTCCGGCATCAACCCAGTGAAGAGTCCCTTTAACATTAATTCCGCTGCTGTCTTTTCCACTCCGGCTCTCTGGAATATGACTACAGTATATTTCGGTAATATTCCCGTTATCATCTTTCTTAAATGAATGACACTTGATGATGTAAGCATTCTTTAGTCGTACCATTTGTCCAGGAGCAAGCCTGAAAAATTTCTTTGGCGGATTTTCCATGAAGTCTTCTCGTTCAATCCAGATTTCTTTTGAGAAGGTAATCTGCCTGTACCCGCCTTTGTCTTCAGCTTCGGGATTGTTTTCAGCATGAAAGGTTTCTGTTTTACCATCCGGATAATCGGTAATAATGAGTTTTACAGGATTCAGTACAACCATTCTTCTCAGAGCATGTTTATTTAAATCCTCACGAACACAGAATTCCAGCAATCCTGCATCAATCACATTTTCTCTTTTAGCGACACCGATAATATCACAGAAGTTTCGAATACTGGCAGGAGTGTAGCCTCTTCTCCGTAACCCTGAAAGGGTTGGCATGCGGGGATCATCCCATCCGTCAACATGTTTTTCTTTTACCAGTTGAAGCAGTTTACGCTTACTCATGACAGTGTAGCTTAGGTTGAGCCGGGCAAATTCATACTGGCGGCTGGGGAAAATATCCAGTTTTTCGATCAGCCACTCGTATAACGGCCGGTGTACTTCAAATTCAAGTGTACAGATACTATGCGTTATATTTTCAATCGAATCGCTTTGCCCGTGTGCAAAATCATACATTGGATAAATCAGCCATTTGTTGCCTGTGCGGTGATGAGCAGCATGCTTAATTCGGTAGATAACCGGATCGCGCATATGCATATTTGGTGAAGCCATGTCAATTTTTGCCCTCAGAACTTTCTCTCCTTCCTTAAACTCACCGTTTTTCATTTTTTCAAACAGGCTGATATTTTCTTCAATCGTACGATTTCGGAAAGGAGATTCATTCCCGGGTTCAGTAGGTGTTCCTTTCATTTCTGCAATCTGTTCAGAAGTAGAATCATCAACATAGGCCCATCCGTTTTTAATCAGCTTAATAGCAAACTCAAAAAGAGTATCAAAATAATCAGAGGTATAAAATTCATTTGCCCAGTCGAATCCCAGCCACTTTATATCTGCTTTAATACTCTCAACGTATTCTGTTTCTTCTGTTTCCGGATTGGTATCATCAAAGCGAAGGTTGGTTTTACCATTAAATTTTTTTGCAACACCAAAATTCAGACAAATTGATTTTGCATGACCAATGTGGAGATAGCCATTGGGTTCTGGAGGGAAACGGGTGAGTACCCTTCCGTTGTGCTTGCCGCTGGCTACATCTGCAGCAATGAGCTCCTCAATAAAATTTGGCCCTTTTTCGGTAGACATAATTCGGTAATCAGAATGCAAAGGTGATAAATGGTAAGATATCTTTCCGTTTTCGGTATTGCTTACCATCTTTGCTCAGTGAAACAGCTGATTCTGTTACTCTTGATTCCCATCTCTGCCTGGGCAGGAAACAGCTATCAGAAAAGTCTCAATACCGGTTGGGAATTCTTCTATAAGGGCAACTGGTACAAAACGGTAGCACCCTTTGCAATTCATACTGATCTGTTAAAATACAATTTCATTCCCGATCCGTTTTATGGCGAAAATGAAAAATTAATGGAATGGATTGATTCAACACAATGGAAATACAGAATGAGTTTCCATCTTGATCTGTCAGAACTGAAAAATAATACCGAGCTGGTTTTTGACGGAATAGATACCTACGCAGCTATTTATCTGAATGGCAACCTAGTTTTGAAAGCCAATAATATGTTCAGGCAGTGGCGGGTTGATATGAAGAACCTGCTCAAAGATCAAAATACAATCGAGATCGTCTTTTATCCGGCAACAATCATTGCTGATTCTCTTTATAAAAGTTACCGGATCGATAACTTGCCTGGTGGTAATCAGGTTATGGTACGGAAAGCACAATATCAGTTCGGATGGGATTTTTCACCCCGGTTTTTATCTTGTGGATTATGGCAGGGTGTGAGAATCGAGTCGTTCAGCGATTACAGGATTGACAGGGTAATGCTGCTTACGGATTCAGTAACCTCAGATTTGGCATTTCTGACAGCAAAGCTGTTGATTATTCCGAAAACCCAAGTATTGCTGACAACTGAAATTACGGATGATCAGGGATATATACTTGCCAGGCATCAGGCTCAGGTTAAAACAAATGATACAGTCCTCAATATCCCGTTTCAGTTATCCAGGCCAATACTGTGGTGGTGCAACGGCAAGGGGAAGCAGCAATTGTATTTGTTTCATTTTAAATGGAGGTCTGCTAACGGAATAGATACAAGCCTGTCAATACAACAGGGAATCCGTACTCTTAGGCTGATTAAGGAAAAAGATTCAGCCGGAATCAGTTTTTATTTTTCACTCAATAATAAACCGGTATTTATGAAAGGGGCTAACTATGTTCCCCAGGATATGTTTTTGAACCGGGTTAGTGATACTCAGTATTTGCACTTGCTTACCTCTGTAAAAGAGGCCGGCATGAATATGATTCGAGTTTGGGGTGGAGGTATTTATGAAAAAGATATTTTCTATAAGCTATGTGACAGTCTTGGAATTTTAGTTTGGCAGGATTTTATGTTTGCCTGTGGTATGTATCCGGCTGATAGTTTATACCTGGATAACATTACTTCAGAAGCAAACTATCAGGTGCAGCGGTTGGCATCACACCCCTGTATAGCATTATGGTGTGGTAATAATGAAATCAGTGAAGGCTGGCAACGATGGGGCTGGCAGAATGATTATGCTGCCGAAGAAAGGCAAAAATTGGAAGCAGACTACCGGACAATTTTTAAGCAGATACTTCCGGAGGCTGTCACCAAATTCAGTAATTCAGATTACCATGAATCGTCACCTGAGTTTGGAAGAGGTGATCCGCAGCATATCAGGCAGGGAGATGCCCATAACTGGTTTGTCTGGCATGACGGGAAGCCGTTTTCTGATTTTGAAAATCAGGTTCCGAGATTTATGAGTGAGTTTGGATTTCAGTCAATGCCGGCAAAAGAAACACTTCAGGCAGCCGGAGCCTACGGGAAATTAGATAATCAGGCCTTACAGTCTCATCAGAAACATAATCGTGGTTTTAACATCATTAATGAATATATGAGCAGAGAGTTAGGCCGAATTCCTGAAACAATAGACGAATATATTTCTCTGAGTCAACAGCTACAAGCAGAAGGAGTAATAAAAGGAATCCGGGCACATTTGAAAGCAGAATCATATTGTATGGGAAGCCTTTTCTGGCAGTTAAATGATTGCTGGCCGGGAGTAACCTGGAGTGCAATTGATTATTTCGGAAGAAAAAAGAAACTTTATGATGAGGCTAAAAAGATATTTACAGAAGAAAGTCAGCATTGAAAATGCTGCAGGACGGCAATCACTGAAAGGGGTAGAAAGCCTCTTCAATATGCCTGATCCGTTGTAATCCTCCTTTGGAAATAACAGAGACAATATCAAAACGTGATTCACATATCAGGTTCTTTTGGCTGATATAATGATCAGCAGCTTCGGCAAGCAGCTTCCGTTTTTTTTCAGTTACCTGCTCTGCAGGGTCACCAAAAAAATCACTGCTTCTGGTTTTAACCTCTACAAAGGCAATGGTGTTTTCTTTCTGTACAATAATATCTATTTCTGCTCTCTGCCACCGCCAGTTCGTTTCAAGAATGGTATAACCTTTCTTCTTTAGAAGAGCAACAGCCTCCGCTTCACCTTTTTTACCCAATTCGTTATGCTGAGCCATATTTAAAATCAAGAGTGACCAGATCTGGTTTTACAGCCAGCCTGGCTTCTGTGCCCAGAATCATCGGCATGTTTTCAGGAATATGGCCGGCCGGGAAACCAAAACAAACCGGGTAATTAAATGCTGCCACATGATTCCGGATAATCTGTTCTGCAGAAAACCCGAACGGTATGGCATTGTCTTTCATATCGGACATTCCACCGATAATTAATCCTTTTAATCCTGATAATTTTCCTGATCTTTTAATAGCCATCATCATTCTGTCAATGTGGTACAGGTATTCATCCAGGTCTTCAATAAAAAGTATCTTATCCCGTGTGTCGACATCAGAAGCTGAGCCCAGCATGGAATAAAGGACAGACAGGTTCCCACCGGTTAAAATTCCGGTTGCTTCCCCATAGCGGTTAGCCTGATGAGAAGCAGCACTTATAGTAAAAGGTTTTCCGGATAAGACAGATTTAATTCCTGCCAACGCTTCGTTTCCGGCAGCCGGAAAATTAATTGCCATTGGTGCATGTAGAGTCGGAATTTTAAAATTGTACGTTATATGTGAATGAATAACTGTCAGATCACTAAACCCGATCAGCCATTTAGGAAAATTAACAAAACCTGTAAAGTCAAGTTGATCAATTAACCTGACTGTTCCGTAACCACCGCGGGCAAACAACACAGCACGAACAGCAGGGTCATCCAGTGAATTTTGAAAATCATTCAATCGTTGTTGATCACTTCCGGCAAACTGATGAAATGAAGCATACAGGTGTGCTCCTTCCTTCACGTGATATCCCCAGTCAGAGAGAATTTTTATTGCCGGTTGCATTTCTTCGCGGCTTACCTTTCGTGCAGGTGCAATCAGCGCAATGGTATCACCGGTTGACAGAGAAAGATTCATAACCCTTTTGCAGCTGCCAAGTTAATAAGATTAACCCAGCACCGGTAGATTGCTTTTACCCAAAAGAGAAACTCATATTTAAACTTAGCATCTTTGCATCGGACAGAAAATTAACAATATGGAATACAGAAATGAAAAAGACACAATGGGAGCCGTAGCAGTCCCAGCTCATGTTTATTGGGGAGCACAGACTCAGCGTTCAGTTGAAAATTTTAAAATAGCCCGTGAAATCAATAAAATGCCGGTTGAAATTATTCATGCATTTGCAATCCTGAAGAAGGCAGCTGCACGTGCAAATGCAGATGCCGGTGTGTTATCCAAAGAAAAGTGTGAACTGATTTCAACAGTTTGTGATGAAATTTTGGAAGGGAAGCTCGATGATCAGTTTCCGCTGGTTGTATGGCAGACCGGCAGCGGAACTCAAAGCAATATGAATGTCAATGAAGTGATTGCATACCGGGCTCATGTTATTCATGGCGGCAGATTGACGGATGAAAAGAAAATTATTCACCCGAATGATGATGTGAACAAGTCTCAGTCATCGAATGATACTTTCCCGACTGCCATGCATATCGCAGCTTATACAATGTTGAAGGAAGTCACCATTCCGGGAATGAAGAAGCTGAGGGAAACCCTAGCAGCCAAGTCAAAAGCATTTATGAAAATTGTAAAAATCGGCCGGACCCACCTGATGGATGCCACACCACTTACCCTGGGTCAGGAATTTTCGGGTTATGTTGCCCAGCTTGATCATGGAATCCGAGCAATTGAAAATACATTCAGCCATTTATCTGAATTGGCTTTAGGCGGTACTGCTGTCGGAACGGGCATCAATACACCAAAAGGATATGCAGAAAGTGTAGCAGGTCACATTGCAAAGTTTTCGGGGCTTCCGTTTAAAACAGCATCTAATAAGTTTGAAGCACTGGCATCCCATGATGCCATTGTTGAATCGCATGGTGCTTTAAAAACAGCAGCTTGTGCATTAATGAAAATAGCCAACGATATCCGGTTGTTGTCATCCGGCCCGCGTTGTGGAATTGGTGAAATATCCATACCGGATAATGAGCCCGGCTCTTCAATCATGCCCGGTAAAGTAAACCCGACACAGTGTGAAGCAATGACCATGGTTGCTGCTCAGGTACTGGGCAATGATGTGGCTATTAATATTGGAGGAGCAACCGGGCATTTTGAACTCAATGTTTTCAAGCCGGTTATGATATATAACTTTCTGCATTCTGCACGGCTGATTGGTGATGTATGTGTTTCCTTTAATGATAAATGTGCAACAGGGATTGAGCCGATTCAGGAAAATATTCACAGAAACCTGGAAAACTCACTAATGCTTGTTACAGCTCTCAATACTAAGATCGGTTATTACAAAGCTGCTGAAATCGCACAGACTGCGCACAAACAAGGAAAAACACTTAAGCAAACTGCAGTTGATCTGGGATATCTGACTCCGGAGCAGTTTGATGAATGGGTAAGACCTGAAGCAATGGTTGGTGAGATTTGAAAGAAATTATTTTTGCATTAACAAATATACTCTATGGGAAAAGGAGACAAACGTTCAAAAAAAGGAAAGTTGACTATTGGATCATTCGGTAAAAAAAGAGCAGCACGCAAGCAGACTAAAGCCAGCCTGTTGAGAAACCGAAAATAAGTGAGCCCGGTTCAATGCAGCTGCGGTTACTTTTTGCTGTAAACAGAGTTACCCCTGAATGAAAATACACGGTGGGCGGCAAAACTGGCAAAGCCCGATGCTATTGCAGCCACCCCGCGTGAAACAGTCGGAAACCAGAACAGGACTTTAATAAGAAATGTCATAATCAGATAATTCAGTCCAAGCACTGCAATAGCAACCAGTGTGTAGCGCATTAATTGGTGGTGGGTTTGTAAATCACTCCCGGGAAAAACAAAAAGACGGGTTAATGTAAAGTTAGTTAGAAGTCCGCAGGTGTAGGAAACTACAAGCGAACTGGTGGGTGCTGAAATCACTAATGAAGGAAGAACAGGCCAGTCAGCTTTCCGGAGAATGTAATTGAAGGTGATAAAGTAAACCACAACATCAACTGTTGTCGCAATAGTTGCTGCCATTCCATAGCGCAATATAGATCGGCTGAAGAGTTTTTTAATCATTAAGGATTAATAATAGCGAGTGTGATCCAGGTAGTTTTTTATGTAATCATCAATACCCTCTTCAAGTGAACAGAACTTCCGGTCATAACCAATACTTCTCAGTTTTTTCATTTTAGCTTCTGTCTGGTATTGGTAAGTATCCCGGATATCAGCAGGAATATCAATAAACTCAATGGAAACAGGACGGTCAAGACTGTTAAATACAGATGTAGCCAGATCATTAAAAGTTCTTGCTTTACCGGTTCCCAGGTTGTAAATTCCTGAATATTTTCTTTGTTGCATCAGAAAAAAACAAACCTCAACGATATCTTTAACATAGATAAAATCGCGAAGCTGACCTCCATCCGGATAGTTGCTTTTGTGAGACCGGAATAATTTTACTTTCCCTGTTTCAACAATCTGATGAAAGGCATGAAAAATTACAGAAGCCATTCTTCCTTTATGGTATTCGTTCGGGCCGTAAACATTGAAAAACTTTAGCCCGGCCCAGAAATAGGGTTTCTTCGGCTGAGATAAAGCCCATACATCAAATTGCTGCTTGGACATCCCATACGGATTCATTGGTTTCAATAAAGCTATCCTTTCCTGGGCATCATCATAACCATGGCTGCCATCTCCATAAGTTGCTGCTGAGGAAGCATAAACCATGGGTAACCCCATTTCAGCACATAGTAGCCATACCTGTTTTGAATAATTGAGATTAAGAGCATCAAAGATTTTTGAATCCGTTTCAGTCGTATCGGTTCTTGCCCCCAAGTGAAACACAAACTGTACAAGCCGGTGATTTTTTTTCAGCCATTGATGAAATTTATCCCGGTGAATATGTTCTGTGATCGTTTTATCTTTTAAATTGTTGATTTTATCCTTACGTGAAAAATCATCAACGGCCACCACATCCAGATAGCGTTCGGCATTTAGCTTACCAATCAGGCAACTGCCGATAAAACCTGCTGCACCGGTCACAATAATCATATGGCTGCAAACATAAAATTATTGCCCCAACTGCAACAGCAACAGTACGGAAGCGGGTCAAGTTCAACTTAGCGTGTAATAGTCTTGTTTTTCGGTGGTATGAACCCGGATAACACCAATACTGATCAGGTTAACAAGTATTCTTTGCGCGCGCCAGCGTGAAATATTCAGCAGCTTACAGTATTGCTTAAGCGTAATCCGTTTATTTTCTCTCAGGTATTCAAGCAGCACTTTTTCATTAGAGGAGTAACGGATTACTGTATTTTGATCTTTTGATGCCCGTTTAAGTACATCCAGCACGACTTTACTGGCTAGCAGTGACTGGTCGTTTACCCGTATATAAGCCCACCATTTCTCGTCTTCACCCAGTGCATAATATGGTTTGTTCCTACCTTCCGGAATAATAACCTCCAGTAACGACCTTTTACCCAGATAATATTCTTTAATCTGAATTTCAAGAGCTGGTTTGGTAAAAAAGCCGGCTGCCTTTTCCAGCATATGCCGTTCTTCCTCAGCACCAACTCCCGAAACCATTTTATCATCATTAACACCGATGAGTAATGTACCTCCCCGTGTATTAGCAAAAGACACAATGGCTTTAGCTATTTTATGGATGTTTGATACTTCCTTTTTAAAATCCAGATCAGCACCTTCACCTTTTTCAATCAGCTTGGTAATTCGGGAAGGAATACGGAAACTGGCTGATCTTAACATCATGCAAAAATAGCTTTAGAGGTTATTAATGTTGAATTTACTTCCAGTTTGAGTTCTGAATGACAAACCAGATTCCTGTCAGTACATAAGGAAGCCATTGAAGCCCTGATGCAACAAGATAATCCTTTTTATAGTTATAAACCCATTTCCCTGCGAGTACCCCACAAAGGTAGGAGAAGAAGAGCCATGCACGAACCGGGGAAATAAAATATAATGAAACAGCAACTGAAATCAAACACAAGAACAGGAATATCAGCAAGCCTGTTTTATTCCGGTTGTCCTTTAAGAAGGAATGAAGTGAATAGGCACTGAGAATAACCAGTGGCAGCAAAGTCATCATCCACATTCTGCTTAACAGGGGAAGCGGTGCCCAGTATCGGAATGAGGTAGTAAAAAGCCAAAGCATCAGAACCAGAAATACCAGGTATTGTTTCCAGAATAAAAGTTTTTCGTCCTTAATAAGAAATGCCGGGGCAGCATACAAAATTAAAGGCCAATAACCAAGTTGCTGAAAAAGATAAATTACCGGCTCAATGCTGAGTCTGTAAAAAAGTTCAGAAGCAGACAAGTTGACAAACACGTCATTATGATTCTTTTCAACCGAATGAAGCAGAAATAAAAAATCGTGTGTCAGCCACTTACTGCCAGCAAGCAGGATTCCTGCAGCACCAATAGAGTAAAGTGAGAACCTTACACCGAATTTTTTATAATTAGAATTTCGATAATCATTAATCAACGTATATACGAAAAACGGAAGGATAAACAGGATGATTTGTTTTGCAAAGAAACCTGTCAGCAAAATGAGAACGATCCAAAAGGGAAGCCATTGATTGTTGTCGTTTCGTAAACTAAGCAATGCAGCAGCCATGCAGGCAAACAGGCTTACTACAACATCCGGGAAAGCTACCGATGCATAAATAATCTGCTCAATATTAAAGGTAAGAAGCAAGGATGCAGAGCCAGCAACCTGGGGGTTAGCCGGCCAGAGCAACAGGAAAACAGCAGCAATCGTGAGCAGGCTGCAAAGCAATGGCCATAAACTGGTGGCATAAGGGGAACTGCCTAACAGGAGCCTGAAAGTCTTTACCGGTATAATGACAGTAAACCGTTGACTTTTTGGGCTTTCACTTAAGGTATAGTCAGAAGAAAAAATACGGTCACCTTCTTCTACATAATTCAGATCATCACTATGCGGAGTAGCAGGCTTCAAACCCAACCAAAGCACCGTATGAGTGACCAGAATACAGACAAGAACCAGGTAGCGATTCACTACCGGCAAACTTAATTGCTGCTGTTGAAATCATTGAAACCGTTTATTCTGTTAATCTCTGAATTGGGAGCGAACCATCTCAACAAGCCTGAAAAGGTTACTGATTTGATATAATCCGTTGATATACAGCAAACAAAGTCTTTAAAGGAATAATGAACAGGTGTTAGTATTTTTTTACTTTTGTCGGCTGTTAAAGAGGTAAGGGGGGTAAATGGATTATAAGACGAAATTCACTATCTCAGCCAAAGGGCTTCTGGAAGGCGAACAACGGTTCGATTATGAGATTGATAAGGAGTTCTTTGATTATTTTAATAATCCATTGATTAGAAATGGAAGGTTACAGGCAATTGTCTTGTTAAACCGGATAGACCATTCATTTACAGCTGATCTGGCAATAAAAGGCGAATTGGAATTAGAATGTGACAGATGCCTGGGCTTGTACAATTATCCAGTTGACCTGAAACATTATCTGATTATAAAGGGCGAGCAGGAGTATACCGAAGCTGACCGGGAAGATGATGATATCATACTCATGAAAGAGGCCGACCTTTCGTTTAACATATTACAGCATATTTATGATTTTATCGTGCTGTCTGTCCCATATCGCAAAGTACATCCTGATGATGAATCAGGAAACAGCACCTGTGATCCGGCATTTCTGAATCGAATAAATGAAGAACAACACCATAAACAGGAAGGAACAGATCCGAGGTGGGATATTCTGAAAAACATTAAACACAATTGATATTAAATAAATAATTTACAACATGGCACATCCTAAACACCGGCACTCAAAAACCAGAAGTGCGAAAAGAAGAACCCATTATAAAGCCGAGGAACCAACTGTTGCAGTTTGTTCTGTAACAGGTGAAAGTCATCTCTATCACCGTGCTTACTGGCACGAAAACAAACTTTACTACAAAGGTAAGGTAGTAATGGAAAAAGCAGTTGATTAACAATAAGGCTTTTACAAAAAACAGTTCTTCAAGAACGGATGAGAATCGGAGTTGATATCATGGGTGGGGATTATGCCCCGCAGGAAACCATTGCAGGAAGCATTGAAGCACTCAATGAGTTAGGTAATTCTGCCAGGATTGTTCTGATTGGCGATAGCCATCTGATTTACTCAGAACTGAAAAGGCATAATTGCCCGGTTGAACCATTTGAGATTATTCATGCCCCTCAAACGGTTACTTTCAATGACTCACCCACCAAAGCACTGGTTCAAAAACCTGAGTCAGGCATTGCAATCGGTTTCCGAATGCTGGCAGAAAAAAAGATTGATGCATTTGCCAGTGCGGGTAATACCGGAGTGATGATGGTGGGAGCTAAGTTTTCAGTTAAGACTATACCAGGAATTATCCGGCCGACCATCAGCTCCCTCATTCCTAAAGAAAAGGGTGGTTTTGGAATTATTCTGGATGTAGGTATCAATGCCGACTGCAAACCTGAAATGCTTCAGCAATTTGCTCTTGTCGGATCACTCTATGCAGAACATATTCTCCAAATTAAAAATCCAAAGGTCGGATTAATGAATATCGGTGAAGAAGAAGAAAAAGGAGATTTGCTGACTCATGCTGCATTTGCACTGCTCAGGCAGACCGCTGAAATTAATTTTATTGGAAATGTTGAAGGTCGTGATCTGTTTAATGATAAAGCGGATGTAATTGTCTGTGACGGATTTACCGGGAATGTGATTTTAAAACAGGCAGAATCTTTTTACACACTAGTTAAAAAGAGAAATATCAATGACCCTTATTTCAATCGTTTTGACTTTGAAAACTATGGGGGCACTCCTTTGCTTGGTGTAAATGCAACTGTAGTTGTAGCTCACGGAATTTCAAAATCAAGAGCAATTAAGAACATGATTAAGCTTTCGTATGAAGTAGCAGTTGCCGGATTACATCAAAAAATTGCAACTGCACTGACAACTACAGTTACAAACCAGGTCTGATATGCAAAAGATTCAAGCAGCCATTACAGCCGTTAGTGCTTGGGTACCACCTGATATTCTGAGCAATAAAGATCTTGAAAAGATTGTGGATACAAATGATGAATGGATTGTATCCCGAACCGGAATTAAAGAAAGGAGAATCCTGAAAGGAGAAGGACTGGGTTCGTCTGATATTGCTGTTCATGCAGTAAAAGATCTGCTTAACAAACGAAAAATTTCAGCAGATGAAATTGACCTGCTGATTTGTGCTACAGCTACCCCTGATATGGTTTTCCCGGCTACAGCCAATATTATTTGTGATAAAATAGGAATCAAAAAAGCTTTTAGCTTTGACATCAATGCAGCCTGTTCGGGTTTTTTGTTCAGCCTGGTTACCGGAGCACGGTATGTTGAATCGGGGAAGTATAAGAAAGTAATTGTAGTGGGCGCTGATAAAATGTCGGCTATTACAAATTATAAAGACCGTTCAACATGCATTCTTTTTGGTGACGGGGGTGGTGCTGTTTTGCTGGAACCGGATTCAAATGGTTTCGGAATCATTGATGAAATTTTAGCCAGTGATGGTTCAGGTCGTATATACCTTCATCAGAAAGCCGGTGGTAGCGTATTACCTCCTTCTCATGAAACAGTAGATAAAGATTTGCACTTTGTTTATCAGGAAGGGCAGTCAGTTTTTAAATTCGCAGTGAAGGGGATGGCCGATGTGTCTGCTGCAATTATGGAACGTAATCATCTCAAATCAGAAGATATTGCCTGGCTGGTTCCTCACCAGGCTAATAAGCGCATTATTGATGCTACTGCCTCACGAATGGGCCTAAGCAGTGAAAAAGTAATGATCAATATTCAGCACTACGGAAATACAACCAATGGAACAATTCCATTGTGTCTGTATGAATGGGAACCAAAACTACATAAAGGAGACAATCTCATTTTGGCCGCTTTTGGTGGCGGGTTTACCTGGGGAGCTATTTATCTGAAATGGGCTTATGATCTGCATTAAGCCGTAGTGTTTGAAATAAACTATTTTTGTTTTTCTGACCGAATACAAAAAACTATGAACAAAAAGGAAATTGAAGAACTGATAAAATTCGTTTCTAAAGCTGGAGTGAGTGAAGTCAGTATTGAGCAGAAAGATTTTAAGATTACAATTAAAAACGCTGTTCAACAGATTATTACCGCAATTCCTTCAGCACCAGCTGCCCCACCAGCTCATGTTGTAATGCCGGGCGCTCACCCGCCAGCAACACCTCCTCCAACTACTAAAGAGACTACCCCATCAAAAGAAACAGATAAGGGAACAGATGAAACTAAGTTTCATACCATTAAGTCACCCATGATCGGGACATTTTATCGCGCTTCCAGTCCTGATAAACCCAATTATGTCAATGTAGGAGATGAGATTAAATCAGGTCAGACGCTTTGCATCATTGAAGCCATGAAGCTATTCAATGAAATTGAAGCAGACATCAATGGAAAGATTGTAAAGGTACTTGTTGATAATGCCTCTCCGGTCGAATACGATCAGCCATTATTTCTTATTGATCCCAGTTAATTGCAGAAGGGACGGTAATCATCAAAATTAAAGGCAGTATGTTTAAGAAGATTTTGATTGCTAACAGAGGCGAAATCGCACTTCGTATTATCCGTACTTGTAAGGAGATGGGTATTAAAACAGTTGCAGTGTACTCGACTGCTGATAAAGACAGCCTCCATGTCAGGTTTGCTGATGAAGCGGTTTGTATTGGGCCTCCGCCAAGTCGCGATTCGTATCTGAATATTCCGAATCTGATAGCTGCTGCTACGATTACCAATGCAGATGCAATTCATCCGGGTTATGGATTTCTTTCCGAAAACTCAAAATTCTCAGCTATCTGTGCAAAGAATGGTATCAAATTTATTGGAGCTACTCCTGAGCAGATTGATGCTATGGGTGACAAATCCAATGCGAAAGAAACCATGAAAGCAGCTGGTGTCCCCACGATACCGGGATCTGATGGGCTGATTTCTGATCTGAAAGAAGGATTAAAAATTGCCAAGAAGATCGGCTATCCGGTTATTCTCAAAGCTACTGCTGGAGGTGGAGGAAAAGGGATGCGTGAAATTTGGAGGCCTGAAGATTTTGAGGATGCCTGGAATACTGCACGGGCTGAAGCAGCAGCAGCTTTCAGCAATGATGGAGTTTATCTTGAAAAGTTTGTTGAAGAACCCCGGCATATTGAAATTCAGATTGCCGGTGACCAGTACGGACGCGCCTGCCACCTGAGCGAGCGTGACTGCTCCATTCAGAGACGACATCAGAAACTGCTGGAAGAAACCCCCTCTCCGTTTATGACGGATAAACTCCGGAAAGAAATGGGAGAAGCTGCAGTCAAAGCAGCACTTGCAGTTAAATATGAAGGTGTGGGTACGGTCGAATTTCTGGTTGATAAACACCGTAATTTTTATTTTATGGAGATGAATACCCGGATTCAGGTTGAACATCCCATTACCGAAGAAGTCATTAACTACGACCTGATTAAAGAACAAATAAAAATTGCTGCCGGTGATAAGATTTCAGGTAAAAATTACTTTCCACAAATGCACGCAATTGAATGCCGGATTAATGCAGAAGATCCATTTAACGGATTTCGGCCATCTCCCGGTAAGATTACAAATCTACATGTTCCGGGCGGCCATGGAGTGCGGATTGATTCGCATGTGTATGCCAGTTATGTCGTTCCGCCTTATTATGATAGCATGATTTCAAAAATTATTGCTATTGCCCGAACCCGTGATGAAGCTATTAATACAATGGAACGCGCTCTTAGCGAATATGTTGTTGAAGGTATCAAAACAACTATCCCGTTTCATCAGCAACTGATGCTGGATAAAAATTTCAGAAAGGGAAACTATACTACCAAATTCATGGAGAGCTTTAAACTGAAATAACCGTTCAGCTGATTTTTCACTCTTCAGCTTGTTGAAATTAACTTACCTTGGGCTGTTCAAGAGTCATTTGCCTGGTTAATTTAGCCGACAGTAAATCCATGCTTGAACTGATTGACTGGATTATCATAGCCGGATACTTTGTCCTGTCACTGGCCATTGGATTACACTTTAGAAAACGGGCCGGGAAAAACCTGACTGAATTTTTTTTAGGAGGAAGAGCCATGCCCTGGTATCTGGCAGGCTTGAGTATGGTAGCAACCACTTTCGCTGCTGATACTCCTTTGGCAGTTAATGAACTGGTTGCTCAGCATGGAATTGCAGGAAACTGGCTGTGGTGGAATATGCTGCTGGGCGGGATGCTCACTACCTTCTTTTTTGCCAGGCTCTGGAGCAGATCCGGTATTTTGACAGAAGTGGAACTGATTGAATTCCGTTACGGAGGTAAACCGGCAGCCTGGCTTCGCGGTTTTAAAGCTGCTTATCTGGGGCTTTTTATGAACAGCCTTATCATTGGCTGGGTTAACATTGCCCTGGTTACCATCCTGAAAGTATTCTTTGATATTCCTCAGAGTGAAGCACTCTGGTATGTTGCCGGAGCTATGCTTGTAACTGCTTTTTATTCGGCCTTATCAGGACTGTGGGGTGTAACTGTAACCGATGCAGTTCAGTTTATTATTGCCATGACAGGATGTATAATTCTGGCATTCCTGGTACTTAACTCTGAACAAATCGGAGGAATTACCGGATTGAAAGAAAGACTTCCAGCATCTTCACTTGATTTCTTTCCGGTAATTGGTAATAATGAATCAACCGGAACAGTATTAGCACTGAGTGCAGCATCCTTTTTAGCCTATCTCAGCATCTGGGCTTTTAGTTGGTATCCGGGGGCAGAACCCGGAGGTGGGGGATATGTGGTTCAGAGAATGATGAGTACCCGTTCAGAAAAAGAAAGCATTTATGCTACGCTGTTTTTTCAAATAGCTAATTATTGTCTTAGGCCCTGGCCTTGGATCCTTGTCGGATTATGCACACTCATTCTCTATCCTGAACTTGGAGAAGATGACAAAAAGCTGGGTTACGTAATGGCTATGAAAGATTTCCTTCCTGCCGGATTAAAGGGTTTAATGCTGGTTGCCTTCTTTGCAGCTTATATGAGTACCATCGCCACCCAGTTAAACTGGGGTGCCAGTTACCTCGTAAATGATCTGTATAAACGATTTATAAAGCCTGAAGCTAAGTTTAGAAATATGGAAGCTGCACATCGTAACTACGTTTATGCAGGCAGGTTAGTAACCTTTTTAACTATGCTGGCCGGTTTGTTTGCAACAACTCAAATCACCACGATTGCCGGTGTCTGGAGTTTTATCATTGAATGTGGTGCAGGACTTGGATTAGTTCTGATTTTGCGCTGGTACTGGTGGCGGATTAATGCATGGAGTGAAATTTCAGCTACACTTACTCCTTTTGTTGCCTATGCAGTTGCACATTTTATTCTTAAAATGGAATTCCCGGTTAGCTTCTTTTTCACTGTTGGAACGACAACCACGGTATGGCTTGCTGCCACTTTTTTAACCAGGCCTGAGAGTGAACAGGTGTTAACAGGATTTTATAAAAAAGTACAACCCCAGGGATTCTGGAACCCGTTAAGGAAAAAGCTGAATTTACCCGAGCCGGGGTCGCTTATTCCTCTGTTCATTTGCTGGATCAGTGCAGCAGCAATGACTTACAGTATTTTATTTACAACCGGCTATTTCATTTTTGCAGAAACGGCCAAGGCATTCATCTGGCTTGGTGTTGCATCAGCATCACTGATTATTTTCGGGTATGCAGTTAAAAAAGCAGGTATTTTTTAATTACCGTTCATTTTTATAAAGGCAATGCCAGGTCAGCTTATAGTTTACTTTTATGTCTAAATTTGAACAATCAATTTTGTTATGGCTAAAAAAACCAAAGTGCTTGACTTTCATTCGAAATGGAATTATGCACCAGCTCCCGAAAGTGCCGATCATGTGGAAGTGAATAAATCTTACGGCCTTTTTATCAATAACGAGTTCACCGATCCTTTGTCCGGTAAGTATTTTGAAACGATTAATCCAGCCCGTGAAGCAAAACTTGCCGAAGTAGCAGAAGCCGGACCACAAGATGTGAACAGGGCTGTTCAGGCTGCGTCAACAGCATTCCATAAGGTGTGGTCAGTGATGCCTCCGGCTGAAAGAGGAAAATATATTTATAGAATAGCTCGAATCATTCAGGAGCGTGCTCGTGAACTGGCAGTACTTGAAAGTATGAATGGCGGAAAGCCAATTCGTGAATCTCGGGATGTAGATATTCCGTTGGCAGCTGCTCATTTTTTTTACTATGCAGGTTGGGCTGATAAGCTGGATTATGCATTTCCGGTCAAACACAGTCAGAAGCCGGAAAGAATAAAACCGGTGGGAGTATGCGGGCAAATCATTCCCTGGAATTTCCCGTTGTTGATGGCTGCCTGGAAACTGGCACCTGCACTGGCAGCCGGTAATACAGTTGTTTTAAAGCCGGCAGAAACAACTCCGCTTACTGCTTTAAAACTGGCTGAAATTATCCGCGATGCAGATTTACCTCCGGGAGTAGTTAATATTATTAATGGTGGAGGAACAACAGGAGCTGCCCTGGTAAACCACCCCGGGATTAATAAAATTGCCTTTACCGGAAGTACCGAAGTCGGGAAAATAATTCAAAAATCTATTGCCGGAACAGGCAAAAAATATACACTTGAACTGGGAGGTAAAGCTGCAAATATTGTGTTTGCAGATGCAGCCATTGATCAGGCGGTAGAAGGTGTAGTTAACGGAATTTTTTTCAACCAGGGTCATGTATGTTGTGCAGGTTCACGTCTATTTGTCCAGGAACCGGTTGCTGATCTTTTTATCCGTAAACTCAAAGACCGGATTGAAACACTCATTATTGGTGACCCGTTGGATAAAAACACAGACATTGGAGCAATCAACTCCAAAGAGCAACTAATGAAAATAAAAAGGCTTGTAAAAGCAGGTTTGAATGAAGGAGCAACTTGTTATCAACCTGATTGCAGCTTACCCTCAAAAGGATTCTGGTTTCGTCCGACTTTATTCACCAATGTAACTCAGGCAAACAGAGTCGTTCAGGAAGAAATATTCGGGCCAGTCCTTTCCATTCAGACTTTCAGAACAGTAGAAGAAGCAATTGAAAAAGCCAATAACATACCCTATGGTTTATCAGGTGGGGTTTGGACTGATAAAGGAGCAAAAATTTTTAACGTATCATCCCAGATCAGGGCTGGTGTTGTGTGGGCAAATACATTCAACAAGTTTGATCCGTCTTCACCTTTTGGAGGATACAAAGAAAGCGGAATGGGCCGTGAAGGGGGTCTTCATGGACTTGCCCCATATATTCAAATGAATTAAATTCAGCATTATGGATAGCGAATTAAAAATCAAAAAGGAGGCTGATCAGAAAAATCATAACGGAGCAGAGCAGAAGTCAGCTACACGACAGGATATTAAAAAAACATACAAGCTATATATTAACGGGAAGTTTACCCGTACCGAGTCAGGTCGGTACTATAAACTGGAAAATACAGCTGGAAAGGTAGTTGCAAACATTTGCCGGAGTTCACGTAAAGATTTCAGAGAAGCAGTAGTGGCGGCACGTAAAGCCCAACCGGGGTGGGCAAAAAAATCAGCATTCAACCGAAGTCAGATCCTGTACCGCATTGCCGAAACACTTGAAAGCAGAAGAGTTCAGCTAATGAATGTTCTCATGACCGAAGGAGCTGATAAAAAGAAGGTCGAAACGGAATTAAATCTATCTGTAGACCGGCTGGTGTACTATGCCGGCTGGTGTGATAAATATCAACAGGTATTCAGTTCAGTGAATCCGGTAGAAGGAAGTTATTTTAATTTTTCATTTCCTGAACCAACCGGAGTTATTTCTGTCATTTCACCTGATCAGTCTGGATTACTGGGGTTGATTTCAGTTATGTCACCCTGTATAGCAGGGGGTAATACCTGCATTCTGCTGGCTGATAGGAACCATCCACTCTCAGCAATTGATTTTGCAGAAGTACTCAATGCTTCTGATGTCCCTGTCGGAGTTGTTAATATTCTCACCGGATTCAAAAATGAACTACTTAGCCATTTTGCATCACACATGGATGTGAATGCTGTCATTTATCCCGGAGCAGATAATTCTGAAATCAAACAAATTCAGGAGCTAGCCTCATTGAATATAAAACGGGTGATTCTCTGGAATCGACTGTCATGGTTGAATGATGAATCGCAAAGCCCTTATTTTATTATGGATTTACAGGAAATCAAGACAACCTGGCACCCAGTGGGTATCTGAGGTAATTCACATTGAATTGTTAACAATGTGGATTGTCTCATTTTTCTATTACTTAATAACTTCTATATTTGCCTCCAACAAAATTAAACAAAATAACATGAAAAGAACAATCACAAAAATCTTTATGGCAGGTGCTCTTGCTTTCGGCATGGTATCTGGTGCGTTTGCGCAAAGCGGTCGTTTCTCAGCTGGTCTGGAATTAGCTCTTCCAATGGGTGATTTCGCTGATGCGGCTGGAATGGGTTTTGGCGCAACGTTGCGTTATGAATATCCACTCTCAGATAATCTTGCTCTTACAGGTGATGCAGGATACCTGATGTTCGGTAAGAAATCTTACAGTATCGGTTTTGGAGATGTTGAAAGTAAAAGTTCAATGATTCCGGTTCAGGTTGGTGCCAAGTACTACTTTGGTGAAGTTCAGAATGGTTTCTATGCTGGTCTATTGCTCGGAATTCACAGCATCTCATCCAAGGTCACAACTCCTGAATATACATTTATGAATGTTACTATACCTTCAACGAGTACCTCTGAAAGCACAACCAAATTAAGCTATGCTCCTCAGGTTGGATATCACCTTGCTAATATTGATATAGGTGCCCGTTATCAGATGATTGCTACTGAAGGCTCAACCAGCAGCTACCTGGGTATTCGTTTAGCCTATGTTTTTGGCGGAAACTAATTTCTAAATACCGCTTGCAGAAAAGGGGATTCGGATTTACGAATCCCTTTTTTTAATATCTGTGTAATTTAGCCCCATGCCCAGAAAAGTAATAAAACTGGATTTTGATCCCGAATTTGATTTTTCGCTGCTGGCCATTTTAAGCAGTCTGAAAGATTACCGGATGTGTTTTGAAATCAGTAATACCGTTAAAATAAAATTCAAGAGGCAACCTGATCTTGAACTGAAAGATGCCAGGCATAACCGCTCGGAGTATTCTTATTTCTGTTACTGTAACTCAAAAAGCGGGGAAGAGATGACACTAATCGTAAATAAAGGATCAAACGGAGTGTTGATTCCTGAAAAAAAATCCATTGATTACTTTCTGCTGATTCGAAACGTTGACTCTGAAACAATTGATGAAATAATCAGCCGGATTAAAGAAATTGAAAATGTAAATGGAGTGTATAAGCTGGATCCTTCAGAAATTAAATCGGCTGAGAACCTGTTAATGTTTGAATACAGTGAAAAAAAATCTTTGCTTAAACCGCACTAAAATAGTTGCAACCGTTGGGCCGGCTTCTTCTTCTGAAGAAATTCTGACTGAAATGGTCAGACAGGGAGTGAATGTTTTCCGGATAAATGCTTCACATGGAGAGCAAGCTTCAAGAGAAAAACTAATTCGGCTGATCCGGAAGATAAACAGGAAGCTCAATTCACATGTTGCTGTTCTCTTTGATCTGCAGGGGCCTAAAATCAGGATTGGAGAAGTCCTGAATAACAGTGTGCTGCTTGAAGAAAAAAAGGAAGTTATTCTTACTGCAAATGAATGGATTTCGGACAGTAACAAGATTTATATCAAATATAAACAGCTGACTGACGATGTTGTACCGGGTGATACTGTTCTGATTGATGATGGGAAAATTGAACTTGTGGTTTTGAGCAAAAAGAAAAATCACCTGATTGCCAAAGTCGTTCACGGAGGGATGTTGTCTTCCAGGAAAGGAGTAAACCTGCCTTATACCAAAATTTCATTGCCTTCGCTAACCGAAAAAGATAAAGTTGACCTTGACTTTGCATTGAAAATGCAGGTTGAATGGATAGGACTTTCATTTGTCAGGAAAGCAAAAGACATCAATGAGCTGAAAGAAATTATTCTCAGTAAAGCCGGTACTGCACGGGTAATTGCAAAGATTGAAAAACCGGATGCCATTCAGGATATAGACAATATCATTGCTGCCACTGATGGGCTGATGGTTGCCCGAGGCGACCTGGGAGTTGAAATGCCGATGCAGCGGGTCCCTTTAATTCAGAAGATGCTGGTCAGGAAGTGTATTGCAGCGTCAAAACCAATTATTATTGCCACTCAGATGATGGAAAGTATGATTAGTAACTATCGTCCTACCCGTGCAGAAGCAAATGATGTGGCAAATGCAGTATTTGACGGAGCTGATGCATTGATGCTGAGTGCTGAAACATCATTAGGTGAATATCCTGTTAAAACAGTTGAGGCTATGCATAAAATTATTGCCATGTGTGAACGTGAAGATTCAATTTACCACCGCCACCAGGCTCCTGAAAAAAATTCACCGACCTTTATTTCAGACTCAACCTGCTACAATGCCTGCCTGATGGCAGAACAATCAAATGCCAAGGCAATTCTTGGAATGACGCATTCGGGCTATACGGCCTTCCAGCTTTCTGCTGAGCGGCCAAAAGCAGCAATTCTCATCTTTACCGACAATAAACCAATTCTTAATATGCTTAGCCTGGTATGGGGGGTTCAGGGATTTTTTTACAATAAATATATCAGTACCGATAATACAATCAGTGATCAACAGCAGATGATGTTAAAATCTGGAATTCTTGAAAAGGGAGATATCACCATTCATGTTGCCAGTATGCCTCTTAAAAACAGAGGAATGGCAAACACCATAAAAATCGGATTGGCAGGATAAATTTATTCAGGCCCAGAGCCGTGTTCCTTCGGTACAATTACGGCACATGTCAATCTCACTTCTGGATCGTAAAACAGATGCCCTAAACCGGTTATACCGTTCGTTATTCCATACCTCACGAAAGGTATTCTTTTTCAGATCTCCCATTTTATATTTTGCATCCTTATCGAAACAACAGGGAACAATATGCCCATCCCAGGTAACTACGCAGCTGTGCCACATTTTCCAGCAATGGTTCAGTAGCTTACTTTTAATGCTATAACTGCAATTGTCGCTTTTTTTATAACGGGAATACTTTTCATTGACTGGAATCAGGTCACTTCCTTTTTCATAATCATAGATCTGAGCTGTTTTCAAAGCTACTTCGTCTGCACCAAATTCTTTAGCCATTTGTTTCACCTCTTCAACCTGGTGCTCATTATGCCTGACCACCAGGAACTGGAAAATAATGTATGGAGTTTTTGAGCGAAGTTCCTTTTTCCATCTGATAACATTACGGGCACCATCAAGAACTTTTTGCAGATTCCCCCCAACACGGTATTGCTGATAAACCTCCTGAGATGTTCCGTCAATTGAAATAACCAGTCTGTCCATACCTGACTCAACCGTCTTTTTTGCAGTTTCATCATTTAAGAAGTGCGCATTGGTAGAGGTGGCTGTATAAATCCCTTTTGATGAAGCATAGGCAACCATTTCAAGAAAATGTTTATTCAGATAAGGCTCCCCCTGAAAATAAAAAGTCAGATAAATGAGGTCTCCGGCCAGTTCATCAATCTGTTTTCTGAAAAACTCAGGTTCCAGCATTCCTGTTGCACGGGTAAACGAGCGCAGTCCGCTCGGACATTCGGGACAACGAAGATTACAACTGGTAGTTGGCTCAAAGGCTATACTAACAGGCATTCCCCAGTGAATCGGTTTGTGTACATATTTTGATACTAGGTAACTGCTTATTATCTTGACTGCATTCCAGGTTCTGCGGAACGTAAGTTTTGAAGCCAGGTTAAGGCCGTCTTTAAAACTTCTGTTCATCATGCAAAGGAACTAAGATTGTTATTAATGTCTTTTTTGTACGTGGTTAATGTCTATTTTTAGCCTCATGAAATCAGTTTTTATTTGCCTGGCCCTTACCGTAACGCTTCTCTTTTCGGTTACCCGGCTTACTGCTCAGCAGGGAGATGGCGGACGGGCAGCCGGAATGGCAGATGCCGGATTAAATTTAAATGATTTATGGTCGGTCTTTCAAAATCAAGCCGGGCTTGCACAGGTACAATCCCTTTCGATAGGGATATTTAACCAGACTCCGTTTATGATGGGGGATCTGAGTACCCGTGGACTGGCAGTTGCCGTACCCGTGAATAACGGGACCCTAGCTGCCCAGTTTCAGTACTATGGCTATTCTCTTTACAATGAAAAAAGCGGAGGGCTTGCCTATGCACGAAAGTTAACTGAATCTGTTTCTGCAGGTTTACAACTTGATTATTTTGGAGTCAGTATTGCTGAAAATTATGGATCGGCTAATGCTGTAACTTTTGAAGCAGGGCTTCAGGCCGAACTGATGGATGGTTTTTTTCTAGCAGCTCATGTCAATAATCCGATACGTGCAAAAATTGCTGATTATAATGATGAACGATTACCTTCAATCCTGCGTTTTGGACTGGCTTACCTGCCTTCTGAAAAGGTAACTCTGGCAGCAGAGGCTGAAAAAGAAATTGATCGTCCAAACCGGATCAAAGCAGGAATTGAATACCAAGTTGCTAAACAACTCTATCTCAGAACAGGAATTGCATCTAATCCGGTAAATACCACTTTTGGACTTGGACTGATCCTGGATACTTTCAGATTTGATGTTGCAACAAGCTATCACCGTCAATTGGGTTATTCTTCAAATGTTTCATTGGTCTGGATAAAAAAGTAGCCCGAATCATGAGTTCTGCAGTAAAATTAGGATTGAGCGGTTGTTTGTTAGCTTTTTGCTCTATAACACAATCTGTAGCCCAGGAAATTCCACCGGCAGCTACTAACCAGGTTGAACAGCTAATCGAAGACCGGATTGAAGTCCTGGCTCAGAATGCGGAAGAAGAAACCGACTTTACTGAAATTGCGGAAGCATTAAGAATTTTTGCTGAAAACCCGATCAACCTGAATAAAACATCACGTGAGGAACTCAGTCAATTGGGATTGCTTTCAGATGTTCAGATTGATCAACTGCTAAACCACATTCGGGTTTACGGTCCTTTGATTGCTCTTGAAGAACTGCAGGCTGTTGATGGCTATGACCTGAATACAATTTATTCAATTCTGCCTTTCGTTACATTAAAAACTGAATGGACATCTGAAAAAGATTGGTTTAGAAAAGCAGTAACAAACGGCAAGCATACTTTTATTCTCCGAAGTCAGCGGGTTCTTGAGACCCAGAAGGGATATCTTCCTGTTCCCGAAGGAAGTACGTCACGTTCATATTATCTGGGGGATCCATGGAAGCATTATGCACGCTACCGGTTTGTTTACCAGCGTAAAATCAGTTTTGGGGTGACTGCTGAAAAGGATCAGGGAGAAGAATTATTCAGGAACACCCAGTCTTCCTTTGATTTTTATTCAGCTCATCTTACCGTTCGCGATATTGGGAAAATTCGTTCGGTTAACATCGGTGACTATCAGCTGGCTTATGGCCAGGGGCTCACACTGTGGACTGGACTGGCATTTGGAAAATCCCCAGAAGCCGTTTCTATTAAAAAGAATCCGTATGGGATTTTGCCATATACCTCGGTGAATGAGTTCCTGTTTAAACGCGGCATGGCAGTCTCACTTAGGCAAGGGCCCTGGTCGCTGGATGTATTTTATTCATCCAGGGGATTAGACGGAACACTGTCAGATTCATTGAATCAGGAGGAAACTTTTTCCTCTTTCTTTGAAAGCGGTTATCACCGCTCACTCAGTGAACTTGATAAAAAAAACTCGATTCATGAGACTTTTTACGGAGGACATCTTCAATATAGCAGGAAACGATTTGGAATCGGAATCACCGGAGTGCATTCAGAATATAATAAACCGCTTCTCCCGTCACCCTCTTTGTACAACCGGTTTTATTTTAATGGCAAACAGTTGACCAATGTCGGTACCGATTATAGCTACCTGTGGAGAAACATCAGTTTGTTTGGAGAGGTATCAAGGAGCAGCAACAGTTCAGTTGCCTACCTGAATGGAGCAATTTTTGCCCTTGATCCCAAGGTTTCATTTTCGGTATTAAACCGCAATTATCCTCGGGATTTCCAGTCAGTTACTTCTAATCCGTTTCGTGAAAGCAGTAATACCATCAATGAAAATGGAACATACTTTGGTCTGATGATTCGGCCGGTTAGGCAAATCACATTTACCGGCTATTATGATGCTTTTTCATTTCCCTGGTTACGTTACCAGGCCGACAGCCCTACAGAAGGATTTGAATATGTGATTCAAACAACCTACACCCCTTATAGAGGTCTTTATATGTACGTTCGTTACAGGGTTCAGTCTAAACCCGAAAATGCCGGTAGTCATTCAACTCCTGTGGATATTCCAGTAGATATCTTGCAACGAAATTACAGATATGATATTACTTCCAAAATTTCTCCTGCTGTTACTTTACACAGCAGGGTTGAAATGATCAGTT